>NZ_JBEXNT010000125.1:0-27675 GCF_040611255.1 Kitasatospora sp. NPDC002965
CGTGGCCCCCGGCATCACCGGGGGCCACGACGGGGCCGACGCGACGGACGGGACGGACGCGCTAGACCCGCACGGAGTGCCGGCCCTGCCCGGCGCCGCTGTCGTCCCCGGCACCGCTGTCGTCCCCGGCCTCGCCCGCGGGCTCGGGCCAGGACCCGGAGCGCGGGGCCGGCGGCGGGCTCTGGAGCCGGGCTCCCTCGACGTCGATGTCGGGCAGGATCCGCTCCAGCGGGCGCGGCAGCCACCAGGCCCGGCGGCCGAGCAGGGCGAGGGCGGCCGGCACGATCGCCATCCGGACCACGAAGGCGTCGAAGGCGACGGCGGCGGCCAGGCCGAAGCCCATCATCTTGATCATCGACTCGTCCATGCCGATGAATCCGGCGAAGACGCTGATCATGATGAGCGCGGCGGCGGTCACCACCCGGGCGTTGTGGCGGAAGCCGGTGACCACGGCCTGGCCGGGCTCCTCACCGTGGACGTAGGCCTCCCGGATGCGGGTGACCAGGAACACCTCGTAGTCCATGGCCAGGCCGAAGACCACACCGACCATGAAGATCGGCATCATGCTCATCACCGGGCCGGTCTGCTCGACCCCGATCAGCTCGGCGAGCCAGCCCCACTGGAAGACCGCCACGACGGCGCCGAGCGCGGCGGCCACCGAGAGCAGGAACCCGAGCGCGGCCTTGACCGGGACGAGCACCGAGCGGAAGACGACCAGGAGGAGCAGGACCGCGAGGCCGACCACGACCGCGAGGTAGGGCACCAGCGCGTCGGTGAGCTTCTGCGAGACGTCGATGTTCATCGCGGTGGGTCCGCTGACCAGGACGGTCGCGCCGGTGGCGGCCTTCAGGTCGGGGGCCCGGTCCCGGATGTCGTTGACCAGGGCGGTGGTCTCGGCGGCGCTCGGGCCGGTGGCCGGCACGGCGTTGACCAGGGCCGTGTCACCGGCCTTGTTGAACACCGGCGGCGAGACGCTGACCAGGCCCGGCAGGGCGGCGACGGTCTTGCCGACCTGCTCGGCCGCGGCCTTGGGGTCGGGCGCGCCCTTGACGTCGACCAGCAGGGTCAGCGGGCCGTTGAAGCCCGGGCCGAAGCCGGCGGAGAGGTGGTCGTAGGCACGCCGCTGGGTGGTGGAGGTGGGCTTGGCCTCGTCGCCCGGCAGGCCCAGCCGCAGGTCCAGCGCGGGCACCGCCAGGATGCCCAGGCCGACCACCGCGCCGACCAGGACGGCGACCGGGCGGCGCAGCACGTAGCGGGCCCAGCGGGTGCCGCCGTTGTCGCGCGGCCCGGCGGCGCCGGGTCCGTGGACCGTGTCCGGTCCTTCGGCGCCGGCCGCGCGGCGGCCCCGGGAGCGGGAGCGGGCACCGAAGCGCGAGCCGGGGCGCGCGCCCGGACGGGAGCCGGCGCGGTCCTTCCTGGACAGCACCCGACGGCCGAGGAAGCCGAGCAGCGCCGGGACGAGGACGAGTGCGACCAGGACGGCGATCACGACGGTGCCGGCCGCCGCCATGCCCATCTTGGCGAGGATCGGGATGCCGACCACGGAGAGTCCGGCGAGCGCGATCACCACGGTGAGTCCGGCGAAGACCACGGCGGACCCGGCCGTGCCGACCGCCCGGCCGGCGGCCTCCTCCGGCTCGTGGCCCTCCAGGAGCTCCGCCCGGTAGCGGGAGACGATGAAGACCGCGTAGTCGATGCCGACCGCGAGGCCGAGCATCATCGCGAGCGTGCTGGTGGTGGTGGAGAGGCCGAGCGTGCTGCCGAGCGCGGTGATCAGGGCTATCCCGAGCCCGACCCCGACCAGGGCGGTGAGCAGCGGCAGTCCGGCGGCGAGGAGCGAACCGAAGGTGATCACCAGGACGACCGCGGACATCGCCATGCCGATGGCCTCGGTGGAGCCGCCCGCCTCGGGGCCGGGCATCAGCGCGGTGCCGCCGACGTCGACCGTGAGCCCGGCGTCGCGCCCGTGCTGGGCGGCCTGTTCCAGCCGGTCGGTGGCGGTCTCGGCGACCTTCCCCGGCTTCTCGCTGTAGCTGATCGTCGCGTAGGCGGTGGTGCCGTCCTTGGAGACCGCACCGGCCTGGAACGGGCCGACCGCGCCGGTGACCTGCTCGGTGCCGGCGAGTTCGGCGACCGTCCGCTCGACCGCCTGCTGGTTGGGGGCGGCGGTGATCTTCTGCCCGGACGGCGCCACGAAGACGATCCGGGCCGAGGCACCCTCGGCCGCGGCGCCGGGGAAGCGCTCGTCCATGAGGTCGAAGGCCTTCTGCGCCTCGGTGCCGGGCATGGAGAAGCCGTCGTCCGGGGCGGCCGGGGCCTTGGTGGCCAGCACTCCCACGGCGGCCAGCAGGGCGACCCACAGCAGGGTCACCAGGCGGCGCCGGAGGAAGGACCATCGGCCCAGGCGGTAGAGGAATGTGGCCACGGGTGAGCGGACTCCTTCGGGGTGGCGTGCGGGCGGGTCCCGGACGGGCGCCGTACCGGCCGGGACCGGGTCCCGGGCGGGTGTCGTCCTGTGCGGGGCTTCTCGTCAGGTGCTCGTCCGGGGGCGACCGGCCCGGCCGGCGGGCCGGGGCGCCCGGAACACGGCCAATCCTCCGGTGGAGGGCGTCTCGTCGTCGTCGCCCCTGCGCAGGCATTCCGGACTACTGCGGACGCATCAGCCCGACCCGGACGGCGTAGTGCGAGGCCCGCACGGCGGCCCGGGCGTCTCCGACCTGAGGCCGGGGCTCCCGCGACGCCGCACCGCCCCCGTACGCACCCGCGCACACGGTCCCGCGCCGTTCCCGTGCCACCGGCCCCGCCCGGCGCCCGGCCGTGCCGTCACCCGGGCGGGGGCGACAACGGGCCGGGGCCGGGCCGGCGAAGTAGCGTGATGTGCCTGGCCGGCCGCCGACCGGACGGCCCGGACCAGACCAGGTCGATGACGTGCTCATCCTGCTGCCGGAGGTGGCCCATGGGCGTTCCCGCCGCTCGCATCGTGTTCGACGAGAACGACCGCGCAGCCGTCGCGGACGCGGTCGACGACATGCTCACCACCGGCGCGCTCACCCTCGGTCCCTGGACCGAACGGTTCGAGCAGTCCTTCGCCGCCGAGCACGGCGCCCCGCACGCGGTGGCCGTCGCCAGCGGCACCGCCGCGCTGGAGGTGGTCCTGCGCACCGTGGACGTCCGCGACCGCGACGTGGTCGTCCCGGCCGTCACCTTCTACGCGACGGCCGGCGCCGTACTGCACGCCGGCGGCCGACCGGTCTTCGCCGACGTCGACCCGGCCACCCTCGCGCTCGGCCCCGCCGCGCTGGAGGCCGCGCTCACCCCCGACACCGCGGCCGTCGTCCTCGTCCACATCGGCGGGCTGATCACCCCCGAGGTGGACGCGCTGCGCGCGATCTGCGACGCGCGGGGCATCCCGCTGGTCGAGGACGCCGCCCACGCGCACGGCAGCAGCTTCCAGGGGCGCGCCGCCGGCACCTTCGGCCTGGCCGGCGCGTTCTCGTTCTACCCGACCAAGGTCACGACCAGCGGCGAGGGGGGCATGATCCTCACCGAGTCCGCCGAACTGCGCGACGAGGCCCGCATCCACCGCGACCAGGGCAAGGGCTCGTTCACCACCAACCACCACGTCCGGCTCGGCGCGTCCTGGCGGATGAGCGAGCTGAACGCCGCCGTCGGCACGGTGCACCTGCGCCGGCTCAAGGAGTTCGTGGAGACCAGGCGCCGGGTCGCCCAGCGGTACGACGCCGCGTTCGCCGGGCCGGACGGCCTGCGGCCGGTCACCGAACCGGCCGGGTGCCGCGGCAACTACTACAAGTACGTCGCGCTGCTGCCGCCCGGCATCGACCGGGCCGCCTTCAAGCGGGCCGTCGCCCAGGAGTACGACGTACGGCTCTCCGGCGAGGTCTACGACCTGCCGCTGCACCTGCAACCGGTGCTGGCCCCGTACCGGCGGGCCGCGCTGCCGGTCGCCGAGGACGTCTGCGCCCGGCAGGTCTGCCTGCCGGTGCACTCCGACATGACCGAGGACGAGACCGACCTGGTGATCGAGGCGGTCTCGGCCGTCCACCGCCGGCTCGCGGGATGACGCCCGGACCCGCAGGGCCGGGACCGCGCCAGGACAAGAGCCAGGACAAGGAGACAGAACCGTGCGCGTAGCCGTCACCGGAGGATGCGGATTCATCGGCTCACACGTGGTGGACCGGCTCCTGGCCGCCGGGCACGAGGTGCTCGCGGTCGACACCACCGACAGGTACCTCAACCCCGACGCCGACCACGCCAGCATCGACGTCCTCGACCTGCCCGCCCTGACCGACGCGCTGGACGGCTGCGAGGTGGTCTTCCACCTGGCCGCGCAGGCCGACGTCGAGCGGGTCGCCGCCGACCCGGTCGGCGCCGTGCGGGCCAACATCGACGGGACCGCGACCGTCCTGGAGGCGGCCCGCCGCAGCGGCCTCAGCCGGACGGTCCTGGCGAGCACCGTCTGGGTCTACGGCGCCGCCCTCACCGACGACCGGATGGACAGCTCCGAACAGGAACTCGACGAGCACGTGCCGATCGAGCTCGACCACTGCGGGCACCTGTACGTCGCGACCAAGCTGGCCGCCGAGATGCTCGTGCACAGCTACCGCGAGCTGTACGGGCGGCACTTCACCATCCTCCGGTACGGCATCCCGTACGGGCCCCGCATGCGCGACGAGCTGGTCGTCGCCCGGTTCGTGCAGGCCGCGCTCGCCGGGCGGCCGATCACCATCGCCGGGGACGGCCGGCAGGGCCGCAACTTCGTCTACGTCGAGGACCTCGCCGAGGCCCACGTCCGCGCGCTCTCCCCCGAGGCCGAGGACCAGACCTTCGCCCTGGAGGGCTCCACGGCGATCTCGGTCCGGGACATCGCCGACACGGTCGACCAGCTGCTCGGGCCGGTCACCGTCGAGCACATCGAGGCGCGGACCGCCGACTACGCCGGGCGCCGCATCTCTGCGGCGCAGGCCAAACGGCTGCTGGGCTGGTCCCCGCGGACCAACTTCACCGACGGCGTGCGGCGGTACGCGGACTGGTACCGGGCCGAGACCTCGGCACCGGGCACCCCTCCCGGTCCCGGCCCGCGCAGCGGCGCCTGAGGCGGGACGCGCGGTGCCGCACGCGCTGCTGGTGTCGGGCTCCCTCGGCCAGGGCCACGACGTGATGGCCCGGGCCTGCGCGGACACCCTGGAGGCCGGCGGCTGGACCACACGCACGGTCGACGCGATGGCCCTGCTCGGGCAGCGCGCGGGCGCCGCCGGCGAGGCGGTCTTCCGCCGGCTGCTCGACCTGCCCGGCGTCTACGACGCGTTCCACTTCTCCGCGCTGCGCCCCGGCGCGCGGATCGCCCTGCTCGCCGACGCCGCGGCGCGGTCCCGGCTCGTACCGGCGCTGCGCGCGCTGGTCGCCGAGCAGCGGCCGGAGCTGGTGGTGTCGGTCTTCGCCACGGCGACCTCGGCCGTCAACCGGCTGCGGGCGGACCGCGACGCCCCCGGCTTCCGCCACCTGGTGCTCTGCACGGACGTCACGCCGCACCGGCTCTGGGTCCAGGACGGCACCGACCACTTCCTGGTCACCTCGGAGGTCGCCGCGGCCGCGGTCCGCCGGTACCGGCCGGAGGCACCGCTCACCGTTCTGCCCGCGCCACTGCGCGGACCGTTCTACCGCCCGCCGTCCCGCGCCGAGGCCCGCGCCGCGTTCGGGGTGCCGCCGGGTGCGCGGTGCGTCCTGCTGATGTCCGGCGCCTGGGGGCTCGGCCCGCTCGCCCGGACCGCCCCCGCGCTCGCCGACGCCGGGCCGCACGTGCTCGCCGTGGCCGGCCGCAACGCCGAGCTGGAGGACCGCCTGCGCCACGCCGCCGGCCGCCGCCCGCGCCTGCACGTCTTCGGCCACACCGACCGGATCCCGGCCCTGATGGCCGCCGCCGACCTGGTGGTGACCAGCTCCGGTGACACCTGCAGCGAGGCCCGCGCACTGGGCCGCCGGCTCCTGCTGCTGGACGTCGTCCAGGGCCACGGCCGGGACAACCTCCAGCACGAACTGGAACTCGGCCACGCCGACGTCACCTCGGCCCGCCCCGCCGACGTGGTCCGCTGCGCCCTCGCCGCGCTCGAACGGCCCGCCCCCGCCCCGTCCCCCGGTGCGTCGCCCGAGGGCTGGCGCACGGGCTTCACGGCGGCACTGGAGCAGGTCGGACTCGCCGCCGGCCGCGCCTGAGAACCCGGCCGCGCCCGGGAAGCACGAAAGGCGGGGGAAACGGTCGTCCCTCGCCACTCTTAACCTATAGCGGACCGGGGGGCTTGCGGCAAGGCCCCCGTCATGCCGCAGAATCGCTCGGCAAGGCCATAACCAGCGGGGATTGGGAGATTCACCTAGTGCGTGTGCTTTTGTCGGTCTACAGGTCGTGCGACGCCGTCGAACCGGGGGCGGGCCGTACGCCCCGGCAGCGGGTGACCGGGGCGCGGCCCTGCGGGTCGCCGGTCCCCGCCGGAGCGACCCCGGATCGGAGCCGCTGACATGAACCCCCTGACCATCAGCGCGTTCGACCTCCCCGACCGCCTGGCCGCCAAGGCCGACCCGGCGCTCATCGGCCGCGACGAGCAGCACTTCGAGGACATCGGGGTCAGCCTCGAACAGGCCATCGCGGAACTGTCCGACAACCTCGACACCGTCCGCCGGGCGCCCGGCGGAATCGGCCGGGAGGCGATGGACCGGGACATCGAGGTCCACCGGCTGACCGACCGCCTGCGCACCCTGCGCCGCTTCGGCCTGGACCTGTGCCTCGGCCACATCGTCGGCGCGGACGACTCCGAGCCCCTGTACGTCGGGCGGCTCGGCCTCACCGACAGCACGGGCCGCCGGCTGCTGATCGACTGGCGCTCCCCCGCCGCCGAACCGTTCTTCGCGGCGACCCACGCCAACCCGATGGGGCTGGCGAGCCGCCGCAGGTACCGCTGGACCAAGGGCCGGATCAGCGACTACTGGGACGAGGTGTTCACCACCGACGGGCTCGAAGGACACGCCGCACTCGACGACCAGTCCGCCTTCATCGCCAGCCTGGGCGGCAACCGGTCGAGCCGGATGCGGGACGTGCTCGCCACCATCCAGGCCGACCAGGACGCCATCGTCCGGGCCGGGTCCCGCGGCGCCCTCGTCGTCGACGGCGGGCCTGGGACCGGGAAGACCGTCGTCGCCCTGCACCGCTCGGCCTACCTCCTCTACGCCGACCCCCGCCTCGGCCACCGGCGGGGCGGCGTCCTGTTCGTCGGCCCGCACGAGCCCTACCTGGCCTACGTCGCCGACGTCCTCCCCAGCCTCGGCGAGGAGGGCGTGCAGACCTGCACCCTGCGCGACCTCGTCACCGAGGGAGCCACCGCGGCGGTCGAGAGCGACCCGGAGGTGGCCCGGCTGAAGTCGTCCGCGGGCCTGGTGAAGGCCATCGAGAAGGCCGTCAGGTTCTACGAGGAACCGCCGACCGAGGCCCTGACGGTGACGACGCACTGGTCCGAGATCCGGCTGACCGCCGACGACTGGGCCGAGGCCTTCGACGCGCCGGAGCCGGGCACGCCGCACAACGAGGCCCGCGAGCAGATCTGGGACGAGCTGCTCTCCATCCTGACGGACAAGCACGACGGCGAGGACGTCCCGCCCGACCAGTTCCGCCGGTCGGTGATGCAGGACCGGGAGCTGGTCACCACCGTCCACCGCGCGTGGCCGCTGCTCGAAGCGGCCGACCTCGTCGGGGACCTCTGGACGGTGCCCGCCTACCTGCGGATGTGCGCCCCCTGGCTCGACCGCGAGGACGTCCTCAAGCTCCGGCGCAAGGACGCCCAGGCCTGGACGGTCTCCGACCTGCCGCTCCTGGACGCGGCGCGGCAGCGGCTCGGCGACCCGGAGGCGGCACGGCACAAGCGCCGGCAGAAGGCCTACGTCGCGGCCGAGCGCGCCCGCATGGCCGACGTCATCGACCACCTCGTCCAGGCCGACGAGGACGGCGAGAACGCGCTGACCATGCTGCGCGGACAGGACCTCCAGGCCAGCCTCGTCGACGAGTCCGCGCTGCCCGGCCGGGACCCGGAGCCCCTCGCCGGCCCGTTCGCGCACGTCGTCGTGGACGAGGCGCAGGAGCTGACCGACGCGGAGTGGCAGATGCTGCTGCTGCGCTGCCCGTCCCGGAGCTTCACCATCGTCGGGGACCGCGCCCAGGCGCGGCACGGCTTCACCGAGTCGTGGCAGGAGCGGCTCGAACGGGTCGGACTCGACCGGATCGAGGTGGCCTCCCTCAGCGTCAACTACCGGACGCCGTCGGAGGTCATGGCGGAGGCCGAGCCGGCCGTCCGCGCCGCGCTCCCCGACGCCAACGTGCCGACGTCCGTCCGCAGCAGCGGCATCCCGGTCGTGCACGGGTCCGTGGCGGAACTCGACCCGATCCTCGACGGCTGGCTCGCCGAGCACGCCGAGGGGACCGCCTGCGTCATCGGCGATCCGACGTTCGTGCCGACGCCCCGCGTCCGGTCGCTGACGCCGGAGCTGTCGAAGGGGCTGGAGTTCGACCTGGTCGTCCTCGTCGACCCGGAGGCGTTCGGCGAGGGCGTCGCGGGAGCGGTCGACCGCTACGTCGCGATGACCCGCGCGACCCGGCAGCTCGTCGTCCTCACCCGGTCCTGACGCCGCCCGGCGGGCGGCGCCGTCGCCGACCGCCGGAACGTCAGGGACTCCGGGGAGTCCACGGAGTCCCGGGGGGCGCCGCCGTCGAACGGTGGCGCCCCCCGGGGCCGGGGGGCGGAACGCCGTGGTCGCGGAGCGGGCCCAGCCGGAGCGCGCGGTCGCGGCAGTGGTCGGCGATCAGGGGGAGCGCGTCGAGCGTCGCGCGCCAGGAACCGGGGGCCGAGGTGCAGTCGGAGTCGTGCAGGAGGAGGGTGGCACCCCCGGTGAGACCCGCCCGGGCGGTGCCGTAGACGGAGCCGCCGGTGGCACCGGCGACCCAGTCCCGGCCCCAGGTGGTCCACAGCACGGTCCGCAGGCCCAGGCGGTGGGCGGCGAGGGCCTGACCGGCGGCCAGCACGCCGTACGGCGGCCGGTACCAGGACGGGCGGGCGCCGCAGAGATCGGTGACCGCCTCGGTGACGCGGCGCAGTTCGCGCAGGTCACGAGCGGGGTCCGGGTACCACTGGCGCCGGTGGTACCACCCGTGGACGGCGACCTCGTGGCCACGGGTCACCAGCTCGCGGCCGAGTCCGGGCGCGCGTTCCAGCATCGCGCCCAGCAGGAAGAAGGTGGCGCGCAGGCCCAGCGCGTCGAGGGCGTCGAGGATCTCCGGGGTACCGCGCGGGTCGGGCCCGTCGTCGAAGGTCAGCGCGACGTGCCGGGGGTCGCCGTACCCGGCGGTGCGCCGGGCCGCGAGGCGCCGGACCGGCGGGAGCCGCACGGCGGCCGGGGCGAGGTGGAGGAGTTCGGCACCGGCGGCGACCAGCGCGGCGCCGCCGAGCGCCCGGGGCCCGTGCCCACCCGGCCGGCCGCTCGTGCCGCTCCCCCGGCCCCGGCCCCGACCCCGGCCCACCGGTGCCTAACCGAACCGGGACGCCATCCGCCGGAACACGCCCGGGGCGACGCCGTGGATCCGGGCCGGGTAGCCCAGCCAGCGCGGCACGAAGACCCGGTCGCGGGCGGTGGTGACGGCGTCGACGACGATGCCGGCCACCCGCTCCGGGCTGACCGGGCGGGGGCGTTCGCGCTGGTACGGCGTGCCGCGCTTGGCGAAGAACGGGGTGTCCACCGCGCCCGGGAGGACCAGCCGGACACCGACGCCGGTGCCCCGGAGCTCGTACCAGAGGCTCTCGGCGAACATGGTCAGCCCGGCCTTGGTCGCCGCGTACGCCGCCTCGTCGCGGACCCCGACCTGGCCGGCCATCGAGCCGATCAGGACGATCCGCCCCCGGTCGCGCTCCAGCATGCCGGGCAGGAGGAGCCGGGTCAGCCGCAGCGGGGCGGCCAGGTTGACCTCCAGCATCCGGTCCAGGGTGTCGACCGGGGTCCGGGCGAAGGGACCGCGCCAGCCCAGGCCCGCGCCGGCGATCACGGCGTCCACCCGCCCGGCCGAGGTGACGGCCGCCTCGGCGAGGCGCTGCGCGCCGTCGGGCTTGGCGAGGTCCTCGGGGAGCGGCAGCCCGCCGGTGCGGTCGGCGACCGCGTCCAGCCGGGAGCGGTCGGTGCCGGAGAGCAGCAGGCGCCAGCCGGCCGCGGCGAGGCGGCCGGCAGTGGCGGCGCCGATACCGGAGGAGGCGCCGGTGATCAGGACGACCGGCGGGTCGTCGGCGGGGCGGGGCCGTTTCCGCCGCGAGGGTGGCGGGGCTTCGTCCGTCGTCATGGCACCTGCCGCTCTGAGCGCACCTGGCCGTCCTTTTTGTCCGGCATGCCACCTTCGCACGACGGAGCCGTCCGGGCGACCGGACCCGGCGCGGGGGCACGGCCCGGCGCGGGGTCCGCCCGGGCGCCGTCGCCGGTCGGGGCCGGTCCCAGCTCGGCCTCGACCTCGCCGAAGCGGGACAGCACGACGGTGCCCCCGACCGCGACCGCGAAGCCGGTCAGCGCGCACCAGGCGTAACCGGGCCGGGCCGCGTCACCGAGGGCCGCCACCCCGACCAGCGCCGGGCCGAAGGTCTCGGAGATCGTGCCGGCGGCGGTGGCGGCGGTCACCGTGCCCCGCTGCAACGCCAGCGCGTAGGCGAGGTACCCGCCGAGACCGCCGACGGCCAGCGCGTACCCCGCCGGATCGGTGAACACGGTGAGCGGCCCGGAGACGTCGAGGACCCGGACCGCCAGGCTGGTCACGCCGAAGCCGACCCCGGCGAGCAGGCCGAGACCGGCCGCCGCGGCGTTGCCGCTCCGGCGGGCGAGGACGAGGGTGAGCAGCAGCATCAGCGCCGTCGTGGCGAGCAGCGCCCAGTGGAACACGGCCGGGGCGTGGTCGCGGCCCTCGCTCCCGGAGCCCAGCGCGAGCAGGGTGAGGCCGGCCACCACGGCGGCGATGCCCAGCAGGTCGCTCCGGCGCAGCCGGGCGCCGAGCAGGCGGGCGGCGGCCAGGGCGGTGACGGCGAGGCTGGCGTTGGTGACCGCCTGGACCAGGAACAGCGGCAGCGTGCGCAACGCGACGATGCTCAGCGCGAAGCCGGCGACGTCCAGACCGGTACCGAGCAGGAACTGCCAGGAGCGGAGCAGCGCGGCCAGCAGCCCGACCTGCACCCGGTCCGCCTTCGGCGCCTCCCGCGCGCCGCGCGCCTGGAAGACCGACCCGAAGCCGAAGCAGACGGTGGCGACCAGGGCGGTGGTGAGTCCGAGCAGCATGGCTCTCCCAGCCTCGGGGGCAGGATCCACCCCCAGTCTCCGCCCGGCGGCTCCCCGGTGCAGCGGGGAGCCGCCGGGCGGAGACCGGCACGCTCAGGCGCGGCCGGGACCCTCGGCGGTGGCGGGGAGCGCGGCCCAGCCGGCGGGGACGGCGCCGGTGTGGTGGTGGACGGCGTAGTGCTGCGGGGCCACGGCCGTCGCGCGTCCGGGGAGGACGGCGATCACCGCGCGGTGGGCGGTCTCGGGGGTGAGGGCGGGGTCGGTGGTGGCGATCCGGGCGGTCAGCCGGCCCTCGACGCAGGAGACCTCGACCAGCGGGTCGGGGCCGAACGCGTCGGCGAGCAGGGTGCGGACGGCGTCGAGGTGGATCCAGTCGGCCCCGACCCGGTGCCAGTCGCCGGTCCGGGTCGCGGGCCGCAGGCCGCTCAGCGCGGCCAGTTCGGCGAGCGGGAGCGGGCCTTCGACGGCGGCGGCGAGGACCGCGGGCACGGCGCGCGCGAACCGCTCGGTCTCCTCCCGGTCGAGGACCTGGGGGCAGGCCAGGAGCGCGAACTCCAGGCTGCCGGTGGCCCGGAGGATGTTGACCATGAGGCGGACCGGGAGCGGCTGGTCCGGCAGCCAGGTCACCTCGGGGTCGGTGGTGGGAGCCGGGCGGGCCTCGGACATCGCCTCGGGGATGGTGAGGCTGAGGTCGTTGACGACGACCTGGCGGGTGAACCTGGCGCCGCGCCGCTCGGCGACGTCCTCGATGAGCTGCCAGACCTTGTCCGCGTTGAGCGTGCTGTTCCAGTAGCCGTTGAACGAGGCGACCTTGACGCGGCCGATCAGCTCGTCGAGGTCGGCGGCGTCGGTGTCGAGGGCGAGCAGGGCGTCCTGGGCGAGGGTGCCGATGTGGTCGGCCATCGCCGAGCGCTGGCGGTTGGCCGAGAGCGCGGCGAAGACCAGCTCGGTGCGGGCCGCACGGTGGGCGGTCAGGGCCGCGAGGACGGCGAGCAGGACGACGGAGGGGCCCGCGCCGGTGCGGCGGGCGACGATGTCGAGGTCGGCGGCCGCGCTGCGGGAGCGCACCACGAGGGTGGCGAGACCGTCCGGCGGTCCGGTGATGCCGTCGGTGGCGAAGACGACCTGCGGGCCGGTGGCGAGGATGTTCTCCCAGTGCCGCAGCGCGGCCTGGGTCTTGCGGCGGCCCTGGGAGCTCTGCTCCTGCTCGGCGACCTGGAGCGGGGTACGGGAGGTGACCGGCGGGAGGTCCTTGCCGGCGGCGAGGGCGGTCCAGTCCTCGATGAGCAGGGTGACCGCGGCGGCGTCCACCCCGGCGTGGCAGGCCACGACGACGAGCCTGCGCAGCTGGTCGCCGTCCGTGAGGAGGGTGAACCGCAGCCGGGGGGCCGCCGCCAGGTCGAACGGGACGGCCACGTCGGCTCGACCCAACTCGTCGGCCAGCTGGTCGAGTTCGGCTTCGCCGAGGGCGCCGGCGGGGACGGTGGTGACGGTGAACTCGCCGTCGCCGTGGACGTTCTGAAGCTCCGGGAAGCCGTCCGCGCCGGCGCCGGGCGGGAAGCCGGTGCGCAAGGACTCGTGCCGCTCCAGGAGGGCGCGCAGGGCGTCGAGGGCGGCGGGCAGGGTGGTCCGGTCGGGGACCGGCCAGACCGACTCCTTGTTGATCTGCTCGGGGCGGTCGCGGCGGATGCAGCGGATCATGTTGTCCTGGCCGAGGGTGAGCGGGCCGGAGCCCGAACTCGCACCGCTGTACCGGATCGTGATCCGCCCGCTGGTCTCTGTCACGTCGTACGTGCCCTTCGGCTCGCCGGGTCTGCCGGGGGCGCCCCGGCGGCGGTGCGGGTCGGGGCGCCGTCGGCGGCCCGACCGAGTGGTCCGGACCGGAGGTCCGGAGTGTTCCGACGGATCGTCAGTTCGGCGCCGGGGCAGGCATGTCGGCCGACCAGGCCCGGACCGCGACGCGGATCGGGCGGGCACCGACGGCGGCCACCGCCGCACGGAACGGGCCGGGGACGGGCACGTCGTCGATCCGGCACGGGCCCGGCCCGAGTGCACCCGGGTCGGCGAGGAGCAGCGGCGCCGGGCCGGCCATGGGCAGGCCGAAGCCCTGGACGAGCCGCCCGCCGTAGGCCTTGACGCAGGCCTCGCGGCGGCACCACAGCTCGGTGAACCGCTCGGCGGGCCGGGCGTCCGCCGCTACGGCGGCGGCCTCCCCGGCGGGGAAGTAGCGTCCGGCGAGACGGGTGGCGGTCCGGGTGTCGCGGACCTCCTCGACGTCGACGCCGATCGCCCGCCCCCGGGCGAGCGCGAGCACCGCGAGCGCCCCGGAGGCCGAGTAGTTGAGGCCGACCGACCCGGACGGCGCCCCGGGTCCGGCGGTCAACTCCGGCTTGCCGTGCGGGCCTTGGTGCCGGACGAGGTCCGCTGGCCGGCAGCCGAGCCGCGCACCGAGGAGCTGCCGGACGGCACCGTGCACGACGGTGAACCGGCGGCCGAACCCGGGGTCGGGGCTCGCCGCGCGGGCACGCTCCTCCGGATCGAGCACGTCCCACAGGGCCTCGGTCACGGACTCCGGCTGGTCGGTGGGGATCAGCCACACGTCGATCAGGTCCGCGGTCCGGCCACCCTCGGGGTCGGATTCGGGGTCGGGGCCGGCCCGACCACCGGCCGGGCCGCTGCCGTCGGTCACGGCCCGGCCCGCAGGGTCAGCGTGGAGAGCACACCGAGTCGCCGGTCGAGGTCGGCGAGCAGCACGGGCCGCCGTTCGTCCCGCCAGCCCGGCAGGCGGGCGGCGAGTTCGGACCAGAGGCCGGTGAACGGCTGCCCGGCGGGGGTGCGGATCGCGTCCACGTCGGGCACGTCCAGGCCGGCGGAGAGCAGGACCGCCGTGTCGGCGCCCAGCGCCTCGGCCTGTCGGCGCACCTCCTTGGCAGCCGACTCAGGCTCCATCAAGCTTTCCTGATGGACCGTCAGGTCCTCGCCCGGCCCGGTCTCGCAGACCAGGACCACGGCGCAGTGCCGTTCGGGCAGGACCACCGGTTCCGGCGGCAGGTAGTGCAGGGCGGTCTGCTCGGCGAGCACCACGACCGCGCGACCGCCGATGCCGGTCCGCCAGTACGCGACGGCGGCGCGCAGCGCGCCGAAGGCGGTGGCGGTTCCCTGGTCGCACAGGGCCAGCGCGGTCGGCGTGCCGGCGCAGGAGCGGCTGAGCGCCAGCGAGGTGGGCGCACCGGGGCGGATGTCCGGCGAGTCGAAGGCCTGGATCAGCAGGTCAGCCGGTTCGTCCGGTCCGAGCGCCTCGGCGAGCAGGCCCGCGGCCAGCTCCTCGTACGCGTGCCCGACCCCCTCGGTCAGCAGGTCCTCGCGGAGCGGCAGGCCGTAGGGGCGGACCAGGTCGGAGACGAACACCCGCAGGTCCGGGTCGAGCGAGAGCTCGGAACGGCCGTCGGTGTACCGCGCCAGCACCCGGGTCAGGCCGAGGCCCGGGGCGGATGCGGCGGCCATCCGGTCAGTCCTCGGGAATGACGTGCGTGGCGACGTACTGGGCGAGCTTGGTCAACGAGCGGAGGTCGTCCTCGCTGATCTGCTCGACGTCGACCTGGATGTCGAGCGCCTCCTCGACCTCCAGGATGAGCTCGATGGTGCCGGCCGAGGTGAGGCCCAGGTCGTCGAAGAGGCAGGCGTTCTCGGGGATCTCGGGGAGGTCGCGCTTGAGGACGCGCGGAAGCAGCTCGCCGAGGCTGTGCAGGACCCGGTCGCGCAGCTCGGCTTCGGTGGTCTGGACCACTTGATCGGACATGGTGGGACCGTCCCGTCGTGCGTGGAGTGGCAGGGAGTGGGCGCGGAATCCGGAAGGGAATCCGGCGCGGGAGCCGGCGATCGGGCTCGACCGGTGGCTCGTCAGTGCTCGACGACCATGGCGGAGAACGTCGCTCCGATGCCGGCGGCGGCCAGCAGGTAGCGGTCACCGCGACGGAGCATCCCCCGCCCGACGGCGGTGTGCAGATTGATGAGGCCGTCCGCAGCGAAACTGTGCCCGACAGCGGGCACGTTGTCCAGCACCGCGTTCCCGATCGGGAAGCCGATCCGGCGGCAGATCATCCGCCAGGATGCCTGGTTGACGTTGTGCGGAAGCAGCGCGACCAGGTCGGAGAGGTCCAGACCTGCCTGATCCAGGGCGGCCTCGATCGCCTCGACCATCACCGCGGGGTACTCCCGCTGGTAGCGGGCGAGCAGATCCTGGTCCTCGGCCAGCCGGCCGTCGAACTCGGGGCGCTGGCGCACCGCGTAGGAGAGCACCCGGTCGCGCTCGCCGTGGGCGCTGACCAGGCAGGCGGCCGCGCCCTCGGCGAAGATGCCGGTCTCCGGCACCACCTGGGCGTCCCTGGTGAAGGTCTTCTCCCCGGTCAGCACCAGGGCCAGCGCCTCCCGGTCGGGATCCCCGGCGAGCAGGCGGCCGGCCAGGTCGACGGCCAGCAGGCCGACCGCACAGGCGTGGTGGGTCACGGTGAAGGCCTGGGCGTGGCCGAGGCCGTACCGGTGGAGCAGGTCGTGCAGCGGGTTCAGCGGGTACGGGACGGCCACCGGCATGCTGCGCGCATGGATCACGAAACGGACGTGCCGTTCGCGTCCGCGCAGCTCCGGGAGAGCGTCGACGGCGGCTCCGAGGAGGTCGGGCAGCTTCCCGTCCGGGTCCAGTCGCAGCTGGTCCAGGCCGTGGAAACGGCGGAAGAGTTTGAGTTGACGTGGGGTCAGGCCGATCCGCTCGCCCACTGCCTCAATGGGCACGGTGTGGTGGGGGAGGTGAACGGCCACTGCCTCCAGTGCGGTCACGCGGGCTAGTATTCCCACGCCCGGCGGGTCCGCACAAGTGATCTCGGGCGGTTGCGGCACACATCCCGCACACTCCCCGAACGCGCCGCCCACGGATTCGCCCCGTGCCGTGCGGCCGTCCCCCGCCCCCGTGCCGTCGAGCAGGTGGAGCCACAGATGACCGACCCTGACATCCCCGTCCCCGCGAACCCGGCCGCCGCGCCGCCGGTCCGCCCCGAGCTGGTGGCGGTGCTGGTCGAGGCCGCCGCCGCGCCGCCCGCGTGGGCCTCGCGGGTCACCCCGCAGGCCCGGCTGGACGGTGACCTGCTCCTGGACGAGACCGAGATCGGCGCGCTGGACGGCCTGCTGCGCGCCCGGTTCGGCCCGGACGCCGACCTCGGCGCGCTGCGGTCCGGCCTCGACCTGGCCGGCCTGGAGGCGCTGACCGTCGCCGACGTCGAGCGCCTGCTGCCCGCGGAGGACGCCCGATGAGCCGCTTCCTGGTGGTCGTGCCGCCCCTCACCGGACACGTCAACCCGACCGTCGGCCTGGCCCGTGAACTGGTCGCCCGCGGGCACGAGGTGGCCTGGACCGGCACCGAGTCGGTGCTGCGCCCGCTGCTCGGGCCGGACGCCCGGGTGTTCGGCACCGGCACCCGGGCGTTCCGGGCGCAGGGCGGGCACGGGCTGGCCGCGGTCCGCTCGCTCTGGGAGGGCTTCATCGTCCCGTACGCGCGGTTCACCGCGAAGACGCTGGACGCGGCGGTGCGCGAGTTCCGGCCGGACGCCCTGCTGGTGGACCAGCACACCCCGGCCGGGGCGCTGGTGGCGCACCGGCACCGGCTGCCCTGGGCCACCCTGGCGCCCGGGGCGATGGAACTGGGTCGACCCTTCCGGGGGTTGCCGCAGGTCGAGGAGTGGATGACCGGTCTGCTCCAGGGCCTGTGGCGGCGGGCCGGGCTGCCCGAGGAGGAGTACGTCGACCCGCGGTTCTCGCCGGACCTCGTGCTCGCGTTCACCGGCCCGGCGCTGACCGGCCCGCAGCCGTTCCCCGCCGAGTACGCGCCGGTCGGACCGGTGCTGGCGGACCGGCCCGCCGATCCGGCGTTCCCCTGGGAGCGGCTGGTGGAGGGCCGCCGGCGGGTCCTGGTCACCATGGGCACGCTGGCCGGCGAGCTGGGCGCCGACTTCCTGGCGCGGGCGGTGCGGGCGGTGGAGCTCTGCGGGGAGGACGTGCAGCCGGTGTTCGCGGCGCCGCTCGACCTGCTGCCCGGGCTGCCGGCCCACGCCGTCGCGGTGGACCGGGCGCCGGTCCTGGAGCTGATGGCCCGCGGCGCCCTGGACGCGGTGCTCTGCCACGGCGGGATGAACACCGTGGGCGAGGCGCTGGCCCACGGACTGCCGCTGGTGACGGCGCCGATCCGGCACGACCAGCCGTTCGTGGCGGCGCAGGTGGTGGCCTCCGGGGCCGGGCTGCGGGTGCCGTTCGCCCGGGTGACGCCCGATCAGCTGGCCGTCCGGCTACGAACCGTGCTGGACGACCCGGAGTACCGGGCGGCGGCGACCCGGGTCGGGGCGGCGCTGCGGGCCGGCGGCGGGGCCCCGGTGGCGGCCGACAGGGTGGAGGCGCTGGTCGCGGACGGTGCCCCTCAGGCCAATCCATTGGTCTAGGCCATTGTTTCCGGGGTGCCGCAGACCCTAGGGTGGCCCGCAGCACCACTTCCCAGGTGTCCCGCGCGCCGCATCCCAGGCGCCCCGGCAACCCATCCCCGCTCGGGAGTTCTGGTTGATCGAGACCAAGGGACTTCGCAAGTCCTACCCTTCCAAGAAACGTGACCAGGACGCTGTCGACGCCGTTCGCGGCATCGGTCTGGACGTGGCGGCGGGTGAGATCTTCGGCTTCCTCGGCCCCAACGGCGCCGGCAAGACGACCACGCTCCGCATGCTCGCCACGCTCATCCGGCCGGACGGCGGCGAGGCCCGGATCGCCGGCGCCGACCTGTTCGCCGACCCGGCCGAGGTCCGCCGCCGGATCGGCTACGTCGCCCAGGGCGGTGGCACCACCGACTCCGTCACCGCACGCGAGGAGCTGGTGCTCCAGGCCCGCATGCACGGCTGCGGCAAGTCCGAGGCGCTGTCCCGCGCCGACGAGGCGCTCAAGGCCTTCGAACTCACCGAGTTCGCCGACCGCCCGTGCCGGACCTACTCGGGCGGCCAGCGGCGCCGGGTCGACATCGCACTGGGCGTCATCCACTCCCCGAAGGTCCTCTTCCTGGACGAGCCCACGGTCGGCCTCGACCCGGCCAGCCGCGGCCACGTGTGGGCGGAGATCCGCCGCCTGAGCGACGAGGGCATGACCGTGGTGGTCACCACCCACTACCTCGACGAGGCGGACGCGCTCTGCGACCGCGTGTCCATCGTCGACCACGGCGAGGTCGTCGCCGAGGGCACGCCCGAGACCCTCAAGCGCGAGATCTCCGGCGACGTCGTCCTGCTCGGCCTGGGCGCCGGGGAGGCCGAGTCGGCCGCCAAGGCCCTGCGGGAGGAGCCCGACCTGCCGGTCCTGCACCGACTGGAGCTGCGCGGCGACGACGGCCTGCGGCTCTACCTGGACGACGGCGCGGCCGCCATCCCCCGGCTGCTGCGCGCACTCGACGCGGCCGGCGTGGCCTCGGGCACCGTCCAGCTGCAACGACCCAGCCTGGACGACGTGTTCCTGGCCCGCACCGGCCGCTCCATCGAGCAGTCCTGACCTCAGATCCCCGAGGAGGGGCTCCCATGAAGCTCGCCCGCGACACCTGGCTGGTGTTCCAGCGCCAGCTGCTGCTGATGTGGCGGACACCGATCTGGATCGCCGTCGGAGTGATCCAGCCGATCTTCTACCTGCTGCTGTTCGCGCCGCTGCTCAAGACGGTCCTCAAACCGATGGGCGCGACCACCTACGCCCAGACGTACCAGATCTACGTGCCGGGCCTGCTGGCGGTGCTCTGCATCTTCGGCGGCCTGTACACGGGCTTCAGCCTGCTCGGCGAGCTGAGGGCCGGCATCATCGAGCGGGCCCGCGTGACGCCGGTCAGCCGACTGGCCCTGCTGCTCGGACGGGCCCTGCGCGAGACGGTGGCGCTGCTCGTCCAGGCGGTGATCATCACGCTGATCGCGCTGCCGTTCGGGCTGCGGGTGAGCCCGGTGAACCTGCTGCTCGCCTACCTGCTGCTCGGCCTGCTGGCGCTGATGACGTCGGCGATCTCGTACGGCATCGCCCTGCTGCTGCCGGCCGACGAGGCGATGGCTCCGGTGGTGAACACCCTCGCACAGCCGATCGCACTGCTCTCCGGGGTGCTGCTGCCGCTGGCGCTGGCGCCGATCTGGCTCCAGTCCGTGGCCAAGTGGAACCCCTTCTACTGGGCCGTGGAGGGCATGCGCGCGCTGTTCTCGGGCCACGTGGGGGACAGCGTGGTCTGGCAGGGCCTGCTGATCGTCGTGGTGATGACGTCCGCCGCCGTGTACTGGTCGGCGCGGCTGTTCTCGACCCGGGTGCGCTGAGCCTCCGCCCGGTCGGGCGGAGGCAGGCCGGGGAGGTCGTGCGGGTGCGCCCGCGCGACCTCCCCGGCCTTCGTCCGTCCCTCCTCCTGCTGCTCCGTCACCTCCCCGGTACCAAGCGGCGATCGGTTGTCCGGGGACCACGGCGGCCCTATCGTCGTGGGCAGCCGACCGCCCCCCGCACGACGAGAGGAACCCCCATGAGCCCTCGCTCCGAGAACACCCCGGTCGCCGGCCGGGACGCCGCCCCCGTGCGGCGGCGGCGTACGCGCCTGGCCCTCGCGGGCGGGGCGATCGCGGCGCTGCCCGTGGTCGGCCTGCTCGGCGCGGGCACGGCCTCGGCCGATCCCGTCGCCTCCGTCGAGGTCGTGGGCAAGAAGCCCCCGGCCAAGGTCACGGCCGCCAAGCCGCCGGTCAAGGCCGTCACGGCCAAGCCGCCGATGAAGGCCGTCGCCGCCAAGCCGCCGGTCAAGGCCGTCGCGGCCAAGCCGCCGATGAAAGCCGTCCCCGCGAAGCCGCCGGTCAAGGCCGTGGCCGCCAAGCCGCCGATGAAGGCCGTGGCGGCCGATCCGCGGGCGCACGGCACCCCCTGACGGTCCGGCCCGTCCCCGCAGCACGGAACGGCGGCGACGCCCCCTCCCAGGGGCGTCGCCGCCGTTCTGCGGTCCGGGGCTACCGCCCGTCCGCGTGCGCTCCGCTCCGCCCGGCCTCGGCCCGGACGAACCCGGCCAGCTTGGCCACGCCGTCCTCGATCTGGCCGGCCGTCACCGAGGAGATCGAGAGCCGCAGGCGGCGCTCTCCCCCGCCTGCCGGGTAGAACGGCGCCATCGGCGTCCAGAGCACGCCGTGGTCCCGGGCGCAGCGTTCCATCGCCGCGTCGTCCGCCGCGAAGGGCACCTCCAGGACGGCGAAGAAGCCGCCCTCCGGAACGTTCCAGGACAGGCCCAGGCGGGCCCGCTCGGCCGCCGGGAAGTGCCGGTCCAGCTCGGCCAGCAGGGTGGCCATGCCGGCCGCGTAGTGGGCCGTGGCGGGGGCGTTGGCGGCCCGGAGCCGGCAGTCGTGGGTCAGCAGCATGCCGCCGATCACGGCCTGGCTGAGCGCCGGCGTGTTGACCGTCGTCATGCTCTTCAGCTTGGCCAGCTGGTCGGCGAGCAGGGTGCGCCGCCCGTCCGGGCCGGTCACCTCCTGGTCGGCGACCACGTAGCCGAGACGGGCGCCGGGGAAGCAGGTCTTGGCGAAGGAGCCCAGGTAGACGACCTGCCGGTGGCGGTCGAGGGCCTTGAGCGTGGGCCGCTCGCCCGGCTCGCGGGCGAAGAAGCCGTACGGGTTGTCCTCGATGATCAGCAGCCCCTCCTCCGCCGCCGTCTCCAGCAGCCGGGTCCGGGCCGCGACGGGCATCGAGGTGCCGGAGGGGTTGGCGAAGTCGGGGACGACGTACAGGGCGCGCGGGCGCCGGCCGCCGGCCCGGACGGCCCGGGCGGCGGCACGGACGGCCTCGGGGTCGGGGCCGCCGTCCGCACCCTCCGGGACCGGGACGGTGGTCAGGTCGAGCAGCCTCGCCGCGCCGGTGACCCCGACGTAGCAGGGCGAGCTGACCAGCACGACGTCGTCCGGGCCCGCGCAGAGCGCACGCAGCGTCAGCAGCATGCCCTCCTGGGCGCCGACGGTCAGCACCAGCGCCTCGGGCGGGACGGTGAGGCCCTCGTCGTTGGCGAGGGTGCGGGCCACCAGGTCGGCGATGACGCCCTTGGTCGGGCCGTACTGGAAGAGCACGGTGCGGATCGCGTCCCGACCCAGTCCGCGCGCGGCCAGGTGGTCGAGGAACGCCTCCAGGTAGGCGGTGACGTCCTCCGGCTCGAAGAAGCCCTCGTAGGGGCGGCCGGGGGCGAAGGAGACGGCGCCGGGGTAGCGGGTGGTGACCTCGTTCAGGAAGGTCATCGCGTCCAGCAGCGGGTCGGAGAGCGAACCGTGCAGGTCGCCGAGGTCCAGGGACACGGTCTGCGGGGCCGTCGGCGCGGTCACCGGAGGGCCTCGCGCAGCCGCGCGGCGGCGTACGCCTGCGCCTCGGCGGCGGCGTCCAGGGTGCCCGTCATCGCGAAGAAGCCGTGCGGGACGCCGTCGAAGCGGCGGGTCTCGGCCGGGACCCCGGCCGCCCGCAGGGCCTCGGCGTACTGCTCGCCCTCGTCGCGCAGCGGGTCGTACTCGGCGGTGATGACGGTGGCGGGGGGCAGGCCCGCCAGGCTCGGGGCGCGCAGCGGGGACGCGTGCGGGTGGTCGCCGTCGGTCGGGCCGGCCAGGTAGTGGCCCCGGTACCAGGCGACCGACCGGCGGTTGAACAGCGCCGGGTCGTCGTACTCGCGCAGCGAGGCGGTGTCGGCGCGCTGGTCGGTGTTGGGGTAGACGAGCAGCTGGTGGCGGATCGCCGGGCCGTCCTCGTCACGGGCGATCAGGGTGAGCGCGGCGGCCAGGTTGCCGCCGGCGCTGTCGCCGCCGACGGCGAGCCGGTCCGGGTCGATGCCGAGGGTGTCGGCCTGCTCCGCCAGCCACCGGGCGGCGGCGCGGCTGTCGTGGACGGCGGCGGGGAACGGGTGCTCGGGGGCGAGGCGGTAGCCGACCGAGGCCGTGACGCAGCCGACCGCGTTGGTCAGGGCGCGGCAGATGGCGTCGCTGGTGTCGGGCGAGCCGAGCGTCCAGCCGCCGCCGAACAGGTAGAGCAGGACGGGGAGGCGGCGGCCGGACGCCGGGCGGGCGGGCCGGTAGAGCCGGAGCGCGAGCTCGCCGCCGGGGCCGGGGATGCGGTGCTCCTCGACGGCGGAGACCGGTTCGGGGGTGCCGGCGGCGGCGCGGATGTCGGCGAGGTCGGCGGCGCGGGCCTCGGCCAGGGTGAGGGTGTAGAGCGGCGGCGTGCCGGAGCTCGCGCGGCGGTCGCGCAGCGCCTGGGCCTGGGGGTGCAGTGGCATCGGGTGTCCCGGGGGTCTGGCGTCGGGTCTCAGCGGTCGGCCTCGACGTAGACGGTCTCGTCGGTGCGGAAGGCGGTGTCGAGGTCGGCGACGTCGGCCCGCGCGCCCTCGCGGTAGGCGCAGGGGCGGATCTGCCCGGGCTCGAACCCGGCCCGGGTGAGGACGTGCCGCAGCTCGTCGAGGTCGTAGATCCACTGGTGACCGTAGTGGCGGAAGATCTGGTTGACCAGGAAGGCGGGGCGCGCCGGCATCGGCGGGCCGAAGCCGAGGGTGGTGAGGCGGCGGCGGTGCTTGGCCAGGAAGCCGTCGTCGGTGGCGTAGCCGACCAGGTAGCGGGCCAGGTCGGGGGTGGTGATCCGCAGGACGCCGCCGGGGCGCAGGACGCGCCGGGCCTCGCGCAGCCAGCCGACCGCGACCGGCATGGTGACGTGCTCGATCAGGTGCTCGGCGTAGACCCAGTCGACGCTGGCGTCGGCGAAGGGCAGCGGCTTGGAGATGTCGAGCTGGGTGAACCAGCGGTCGCCGTCGACCCGGTAGAGGGTACCGGGTTCGGTGCCGGTCCCGGGGCTGCGCAGCGCGGTGAGGTCGGTGCCGAGGCCGCCCGGGTGGGCGGTGCGGAAGGCCGCGAACTCGATGCCGGTCAGGCCGAGGTCGGTGAAGTCCCGGTGGTCGAACGGGAGCCCGCCTGCGGCCGGTTCGAGCGTGCGGCAGGTGGCGACGTCGGCGCTGAACCGGTCGAGCTGGTCCTCCAGGCCGTCCGGGTCGTCCCAGTCCCAGCCGGGAAAGGCATTCTGTCTGCTCATGGTGTCGGTCTTTCCGTCGTTCTCGTCTGGTGCTGGGCGGTGTGTCAAAAAGGGCCCGGCGGCTGCCCGATGGTGCCTCCGCCGGGTACCGGACGGCCCTGCCGTCCGGTCCTTCCGGCTGCCCGATGGTGCCGTCGTCGCGACGCCTCCGGGAGGCCGCCGGGTGCGCCGCGGCGCGGCGTCGCGGCGGGATCAGGTGCCGACGGGATCAGCCGGTGGGCCAGGGGGCGAGGGCGGTGCGGTCCAGGTCGGCGAGCCCGGGGCGGCCCAGCAGGGCCATGGTGTGCTCCAGTTCGTCGCGGAGCAGGTCGAGGACCCGGGTGACGCCGTCCTCGCCGCCGGTGGCCAGGCCCCAGAACGCCGGACGCCCGACCAGGACGGCGCGGGCGCCGAGGGCGAGGGCGACGGCGATGTCGGCGCCGCCGCGCACGCCGCCGTCGAGCACGGCGGGGATGTGCGGCGGGAGGGCGTCGACCACCTCGGGGAGGGCGGCGAGCGCGGGCAGTGCGCCGTCCAGTTGACGGCCGCCGTGGTTGGAGACCACGACGGCGTCGACGCCGTGCTCGGCGGCGAGCCGGGCGTCCTCGGCGGTGAGGACGCCCTTGAGGACCAGCGGCAGCCGGGTGCGTTCGCGCAGCCAGGCCAGGTCGGACCAGGTCAGGGTGGGGTCGAACTGCTCGCGGGCGTGGTCGGCGATGCCCGAACTGCCTTCGGTCGCGCGGTGGGTGGAGGCCATCAGGGCGGGGTCGAGATTGACCGCGCGGATCTCCGGCGGGACGGCGAAGCCGTTGCGCAGGTCGCGCAGCCGGCGGCCGATCCGGGGGGCGTCGACGGTGAGCATCAGGGCGGTGAAACCGGCCGCCTCGGCGCGTTCGACCAGGGAGGCCAGCGCGTCCCGGCGGCGCAGCCAGTACAGCTGGAGCCAGAGTGGACCGGTCGCGGCGGCGGCGATCTCCTCCAGGGTACTGCTGGCGAAGATGCCCGCGACCAGCAGGGCCCCCGCCCGGCCGGCCGCCCTGGCGGTCGCGGTCTCGCCGTCCGGATGGACCAGGCGGTGGTAGGCCATCGGGGCAATTCCGAGCGGCAGTCCGAGCGGTGAGCCGAGCAACTTGACGGCGGTCGAGCAGTCGGAGACGTCGACCAGTGTGCGCGGGCGGAACGCGTAGCGTCCGAACATTTCGCGGTTGGCCGCCAGGGTGCGCTCCGCACCGCTGCCGCCCTCGATGAAGTCCCAGATTTCTGGGGAGAGTTGCTCGCGCGCTGCGCGTTCGATCCCGGCCAGCGTGAGTGGTGCCACGGCCATCCTCGTTCCCGGACGGCCGCGCTCGGACCAGTCCACGGGTCGGCAGCGTAGGAGGTCTGGACCTGATTGGTATAGACCTTGATTTGACCAAACGTCTGTGCAATGGTCTGGCAACGGAATTGACCGTATTGCTCGTGATTACCTACACACGGCGTTCATGACAAATCTCCTCACTGTGTGGAGTGGCGTTGACCCGCATTTCCCCTTCTTCACCGCCGCCTTCTTCACCCCCGCACGCCGATGCCCCCGACGACTGGGTCGAACGGGTGCTGTTGGCCGGTCCCGGGGGTGAGGAGTGCCTCCGCTTCGGCACACCCGTCGACCGCGACGCCCTGCGCGCGCTGGTCGCCGAGCAGGCCGAACGGCTCACCGCCGCCGGCCTCGGCCCGGGCGGCACCGCCGCGCTGCGCCTGCCGCCCTCACTGGGCTTCGTCGTCGCGCTCCTCGCCTGCTGGCGCCTGCGGGCCCAGGTGGCCCTGCTGGACCACCGGCTGACCGACCACGAGATCGAGGGCGCGGTCGAACGGCTGGCCCCGCAGGTCCTGGTGGGCTCCGCCCAGCGACCCTCGGCCGCCGCGCTGCGCGGCTACTCCGTGGTCGACCCGGTGGCCGTCCGGCTGCCCGCCGGCCGGCCGGCCCGGACCGGGCACGCCCTGATCCAGCTCAGCTCCGGCTCCACCGGCCCGGCCAAGATCATCGCCCGGACCGCGGGCGACCTGATCCGCGAGCTCGACTGCTACCGGCGGCTGGCCGACTTCCCCGGCGAGGGTGAGCGGGTCGTCCTGCTGTCCTCCGTGGTCCACGTGCTCGGGCTGGTCGGCGGACTGCTCAACAGCCTGCACGCGCACGCCCCGCTGACCGTCCCGGACCGGATGACGGCGGCGGGTATCCTCGCCACCGTCGCCGACGACGACCGCCCCACCACGGTGATCGGCGTCCCGTTCCACGCCGAGCTGCTGGCCGGCGCCGCCGGACCGCCGGCGCTGCCCCAGCTCCGGCGGATGGTCGTGGCCGGCGAACTGGTCCGCCCGGGCCTGCCCGCCGCGTTCACCGCGCGGTACGGCGTCCCGCTCGGCACGATGTACGGCATGACCGAGCTCGGGGTGATCGCCACCGATCTGGACGGCACCCTGAACCCGGCCAAGCAGCCCGTCGAGGGCATGGAACTGCGTCTCGTCAACGGCGAGTTGCAGCTCCGCACGGCCGCCTCGCCGTACCCCGGACTGGACGATCCGACCCGCTGGGCCGACGGCTGGCTGCACACCCGCGACGCCGCCGTGGTCGACGGGACCACCGGTCTGGTCACCGTGCTCGGCCGCCGGGACTCGCAGGTCTCGATCGGCGGACTCAAGGTCGACCTCACCGAGGTCGAGCAGACCCTCGCCGCACTGCCGCAGGTCCGGGAGGCCGTCGTGGTCTTCGACGGGGGCGCCATCGAGGCCTACCTCGCCACGGAGGACGGCGCCGACCAGGCGCTCGTCCAGGACGGACTCGCCCGTCAGCTCGCCGCCTACAAGCGGCCGCGCCGGCTGGCCTTCCTCCCGCAACTCCCCCGGACCGCCACCGGAAAGCTGCTGCGCGACCCGACCGCCCTGCGCTCCGCCGCCGGCTGAACCCCGGCCGAGGACCCTCCCGACACCGCCCACCGCACCACCGCGCACCACCCCGCTGCACCGCACCACTTCGGAACCACGCACCACCGCACCACCGCACCGCCCCTGCGGGACCCGGCCGGCTCCCCGACAGGCAGACGCCCCGACAGGCGGACGCCGCCACCCGTCGGACCCGGTCCGACCACCCGGACCGGCCGTGTTCACATCCCCGACAACCCCGCGCGCGCCGCACGCGCCCGGGCACAAGGAGCACACCATGCAGGACCGCATCCGCGAGTTCGTCCTCGCCGCCCTGGCCGAGATGCAGTACGACGTCTCCGAGGTCACCGGTGACACCGACCTCGGCCCGGCCGGGCTGGACCTCGAGTCGCTCGCCCTCGCCGACCTCTCGGTCCAGGTCGAGGACGAGTACGGGGTCAAGTTCGACCTCGACGAGATGGAGACCACCGCGCTGATGACGCTCGACCAGTTCACCGGCGACGTCGCCGCCCGGATCGCCGCCGCCGGCAACGCCGCCACCGCCACCGCGGGCAGCCCGGCGTGACCGACCTCGCCGGACCCGACCGCGCCGAGGTCCTGGAGATGCTGGCGGCGTTCGGGCAGCGCGCCGTCGAGAGCGTCCCCGAAGAACTGGGCTCCCTCGAACTCACTTGGCTGATAGCCGAGTTCGA
This sequence comes from Kitasatospora sp. NPDC002965, assembly GCF_040611255.1. Classification (NCBI taxonomy): domain Bacteria; kingdom Bacillati; phylum Actinomycetota; class Actinomycetes; order Kitasatosporales; family Streptomycetaceae; genus Kitasatospora; species Kitasatospora sp. NPDC002965. Next base: position 27,060 of record NZ_JBEXNT010000125.1, read on the forward strand.
GCAGCGCTACGGCATCGAGCCGGATCTCGACGACGAGCGGTTCGAAGCCGTCCGGACGGTGGACGACGCCGTCGAGGTGTTCCGCGCGGCCGTCCTCGCGGCCGCGGGCGGCGCCGTGGACGCCGGAGCCACCACGACCGTCGGAGCCCTACGGACATGATCCGCCACGCCCAGCCCGCCGTCCGGCCCGTGGTGACCGGCCTCGGCGTGCTCAGTGCGGCCGGCACCGGGCCGGCCGCACTCGCCGAGGCCACCGCCCACGGCAAGGCCGCCTTCGCCGCCGTCACCCGGTTCGACGTCTCCGCACGCCGCACCACCCGAGCCGCGCTGCTGCCCGAGCCGCGCCCGCTCGCCGACGCGGTGCTCGCCGCCGCCGACCAGGCCTGCCACCAGGCGGGCCTGCCACCGGCGCCCGGCGACGGCGGCCTGCCCGTGCTGCTCGCCCTCCACAGCGACCTGCGCACCCGGGCCGCCGTCGCGGACGTCGCCGCCGGGACGGCCGCCGCCTGGGGCGCCCGCGGACCCACAAGCTGTCCAAGCTGCGGGCCTACAGCGCGATCGACTTCGACCGCGCCAACTGATCCCCCGGCTCCCCGCACGCGGCGCAGCGCGACGC
>NZ_JBEXNT010000126.1:0-27526 GCF_040611255.1 Kitasatospora sp. NPDC002965
GCCGCGGGTCTGGCCCCGCTCGCGCGGCCCGGGGCCGGCCGGCCCGCACCGGCGCCCGCCGCGGCCGACGAGCACGCCGCGGTCCTCGCGGCGCTGGACGAGCGGGCCCGGGCACTGACCGAGGGGCCGCCCGCGCTGCCGGTCCGGGCGGTCTACCGCAACCTGCTGCTCGGCCCGGTGGACCCGGCCGGTCGGTGCTCCGCCACCGCCGAGCTGGCGGTCACGGTGACCGGGTACGACGAGCAGCCGGTGGTGTACCCGCGCCGGCTGACGCTGGCCGGGAGTGCCGGGGACCGACGGGTGGAGCGGGAGGAGGGACTCGACGGCCCGCCCCCGCTCTGGGACCTCGGTGCCGTCCGGGCCGCCGCCGGTGAGCGCTGCCTGGTGCTCGGCCCGGCGGATCCGCCCGCGCTGGCCGCGCTGGCCGCCGCCGGCGACCGCGCCGTCCCGGCGGTCGAGGCGCTCTGGGGCAGCGACTGGGCGGGCCGGCTGCTGTTCCACCTGCCGGCCACCGAGGAGCAGTTCGCCCGGCTGGTGGCGGGCGGCTCGCCCGGCTGGTCCGGGATGGCGGCGGTCACCGTCGCGGCCCCCGGGGCGCCGCGGCACGCCCCGGCCGACCGGATCGTGGTCAACCCCGGGGCGTACGGGCGGCTGAGCGACTTCGGCCGGCAGGTGGTGACCACGCACGAGGCGGTGCACGTGGCCACCCGCGCCGACACCCGGGCCTGGACGCCGCTCTGGCTCTCCGAGGGGGTCGCCGACTGGACCGGGTACCGCGACTCAGGCCGCCCGGCCCGGCGGATAGCCCCCGAGCTGGCCCGGGACGTCGCCGCCGGGAGGGTGCCCGTCGCGCTGCCCGGGGACGGGGACTTCACGGCCGGCGCCGGCGGCATCGCCCAGGCCTACGAGCAGGCCTGGCTGGCCTGTGACCTGATCGCGCGCCGGTACGGGCCGCAGCGGTTGGTGGCGCTCTACCGGGCGGTCGGCGAGGCCGGCCCGGGGGCCGACCGGGAGGCGTGGCTGGACGGGCTCCTCCGCGACGGGCTGGGCCTCGGGCTGGCCGAGTTCACCCGGCTCTGGCTCACCGAGGTACGGGGCCTGGCGGGGTAGTCACGGGCCGCCCGGTGACAGCTGGCCGGAGCCGCCGGCCGTCCGCCCCGGTCAGCGTTCGCTGCGGGCGGTGGGCCGGTCGATGCCGTCCAGCAGGTCCTGCTCGTACGCGATGCCCGGACGGACCGAGTAGGCGGAGGCGGCGGCCGGGACCTGCTCCGGGCGGGGCAGCACCACGGTGGCCGGGAGCCGCTCGGCGCGCCGGGTGGAGCGCCAGAGCCGGACGCAGGAGACCCAGGTGGCGGCCAGCAGCAGCAGGTTGCGCAGGGTCAGCACGGCGATCGCGGTCGGCTTGCTGTCGACCACGTCGCCGAAGATCAGCGGGAACTCCACCAGGGTCAGCGGCGTCGCGGCCAGGACGAGCAGGGCGACCGGCCGCTGGCTGGTGCCGCGCACCGTCAGGCAGACCGCGGCCGCGCCGACCAGCCAGACCAGGTACTGCGGGCTGATCACCCGGCTGGTGACGGTGAAGATCAGCAGGGCGGCCAGCGCCGCGTCGTACATGGTGGCCGCGTTCCGCCGGCGGGCGGTGAACCGCCACAGCAGCAGCCAGCCGAAGCCCAGGACCGAGCCGGCCAGCATGACCTTGGAGACCACCGGCACCCACGGTCCGAGCATCTCGACGGAGCCGTAGTTCATCAGCACCTTGCCGTCCCAGGCACCGGCGATCCGGGCGAAGTGGATCGGCAGCGCGCCGACCGACTCCACCTCGATGCCGCGGTCCTTCTGGAACGTCAGGAACCTGAACGCGCCGTTCATCCCGGCGGCCAGCAGGAAGCCGATCGCCGCGGTCGTGGCGGCGGCGGCCGTCCAGGAACGACGGGTCCGCCGGCCGGACGGGGTGCCGATCAGGCCGAACAGCGGCCAGATCTTGATGATCCCGCCGAGGCCCAGCAGGAGCCCGCCGACGGCCGGACGGCGGATCAGCGCGAGCAGGCCGGCCACCGCGATCGCGGTGACGATCACGTCGTAGCGGTTGTAGATCATCGGGCCGAGCAGCGGTACGCCCGCCACCCAGACCCAGGCGCCGGTCAGCGCCCGGCCCCTGCGCAGGCCGGTGCGGACCAGCAGGGCCATCGCGGCCGCGTCGGCGATCCCGCAGATCACCCAGAACGACACCAGGTACGACCAGGGCAGCAGCCCCGGCAGCATGATCACCAGGGCGGCGCCGGGCGGGTACTGCCAGGTGACGTCGTCGAGCGGGAAGGTGCCGGTCTGCAGGACGCCGTACCAGGCGTGGTAGATGATCCAGACGTCGGCGGTGATGTCCCCGCCGGGCATCCGCAGCACGCCGGTCACCAGGAGCAGCAGCAGCGCCCGGGAGGCCACCCAGCTCCCGCCGAGCGCGAGCAGCGCCCCGGCCCGCCCGGAGGGGCGCGCAGGGCCCTGGACGGGCCCCTGCCGGACCGCCAGCGCCGTGCCGGAGCCGGCGACGCCGATGGGTGAACCGGACTCGGTGGCCGGGGCCAACTCCACTGCGCTCCCTCGTTCGTCTCGGACGTCCCACCGGAGGCGCCGTGCGACGGACGCCCGGGCCGCCGGTGCCTGGCCGGCGCCGTCCGCCGGCCAGGCCGCACCGGCCGCCTAGGTTCTAGGACAGACCCGGGGATGGAACGGTTGCCGTGCGCGGTTCCGTTCCCGGCGGGTCATGGTGTTGACCTATCGTACGGATCACCCAGCGGTACACCGAGCACCCCCCGACCGAGCGAGCCGTCGCCTGATGCACAAGACCTTGATCGTCACCAACGACTTCCCGCCCAGGCCCGGCGGCATCCAGGCCTTCGTCCACAACATGGCCGTCCGTCAGCCCGCAGGGAGCGTCGTCGTGTACGCCTCCAGCTGGCGCGACGGCGGCGAGGTGGCGCGGTTCGACGCCGAGCAGCCGTTCCCGGTGATCCGGGACCGGACGAAGGTGATGGTTCCCACACCCCGGGTCACCCGGCGGGCCGCCGAGATCCTCCGGGCCGAGCGGTGCGACTCGGTCTGGTTCGGCGCCGCCGCCCCGCTCGGCCTGATGGCCCCCGCGCTGCGCCGGGCCGGGGCCGGCCGGCTGCTCGGGATGACCCACGGCCACGAGGCCGCCTGGGCCCAACTGCCGGTCGCCCGGCAGCTGCTGCGCCGGATCGGCGAAGGCACCGACACCCTCACCTACCTCGGCGAGTACACCCGCTCCCGGATCGCCGACGCGGTCGGGCCGACGGCCGCCGCGCGGATGGTGCAGCTGCCGCCCGGCGTGGACGAGCGGACCTTCCACCCGGACTCCGGCGGCGCCGCGGTCCGTGAGCGGCTCGGCCTGGCGGGCCGTCCGGTGGTGGTCTGCGTCTCCCGGCTGGTGCCGCGCAAGGGCCAGGACACCCTGATCGAGGCGATGCCGCAGATCCTCGCCGACGTGCCGGACGCCGTCCTGCTGGTCGTCGGCGGGGGCCCGTACCGGGCGGAGCTGGAGAAGCTGGTGGACGCCCGGGGCGTGCGCCCCTCGGTGCGGTTCACCGGCTCGGTGCCCTGGGAGGAGCTGCCCGCCCACTACGGCGCCGGGGACGTCTTCGCCATGCCCTGCCGCACCCGCCGCGGCGGGCTGGACGTCGAGGGCCTCGGCATCGTCTACCTGGAGGCCTCGGCGACCGGGCTGCCGGTGGTGGCCGGGGACTCCGGAGGCGCGCCGGACGCGGTGCTGGAGGGCGAGACCGGCTACGTCGTACCGGGCGGCTCGCCCGCGGCGGCGGCCGAGCGGATCGTCCGGCTGCTGAAGGACGAGGAGCTGCGCCGGAGGATGGGCGAGGCCGGGCGGCGCTGGGTGGACCGCTCCTGGCGCTGGGACCTCCTGGCGGGGCGGCTGACCTCGCTGCTGGCCGGCTGACGCCGCCGGACGGCCCGCCCCGTCGTTCCGAGGGGCGGGCCGTACCGGTGACCGGGCCGGACGGGGGCGGGCGAGTCCTAGCGCTGGTAGATCGACTCGACGTCGGCCGCGAAGTCCTTCAGCACGACGTTCCGCTTGAGCTTGAGCGAGGGCGTCAGGTGGCCGCTCTCCTCGGAGAGGACGGTGTCCAGCAGGCGGAACTTCTTGACGGCCTCGGCGTGCGAGACGGCCGCGTTGCCGTCGTCGACCGCGGACTGCAGGGCGGCCAGCAGGTCCGCGTCCTCGCGCAGCTCGGCCACGGTGGCGGTGGCCGGCTTGCCGTTCAGCTCCTTCCACTTCGGGAAGAAGTCCTCGTCCACGGTGAGCAGGCAGGCGACGAACGGCTTGCGGTCGCCGACCACCATGACCTCGCCGACCAGTGCGTGCGCCCGGATGCGGTCCTCGATCACCGCCGGGGCGACGTTCTTGCCGCCCGCGGTGACGATGATCTCCTTCTTGCGGCCGGTGATGGTGAGGTAGCCCTCGTCGTCCAGCGAACCGAGGTCGCCGGTCGAGATCCAGCCGTCCTTCAGGGTGTCGGCGGTCGCCTGCGGGTTGTTCCAGTAGCCGGTGAACACCTGCGGACCCTTGAACAGCACCTCGCCGTCCTCGGCGATCCGTACGGCGGAGCCGGGCAGCGGCTGGCCGACCGTGCCGATCTTCGGCTTGTCCCACGGGTTGAAGGCGGTGGCCGCGCAGGTCTCGGTCAGGCCGTAGCCCTCCAGCACGGTGAAGCCGATGCCCCGGTAGAAGTGGCCGAGCCGCTCGCCGAGCGGGGCGCCGCCGGAGATCGCGTGGGTCGCACGGCCGCCGAGCGCGGCCCGCAGCTTGCTGTAGACCAGCTTGTCGAAGACCGCGTGCTTCAGCTTGAGCAGCAGCCCGGCGCCGCCGGCGTCCAGCGCCCGGCTGTACGCGATCGCGGTGTCGGCGGCCTTGTCGAAGATCTTGCCCTTGCCGTCGGCCTGGGCCTTGGCGCGCGCCGTGTTGTACACCTTCTCGAAGACCCGCGGCACACCCAGGATCAGGGTCGGGCGGAAGGACGCCAGCTCCGCCGTGACGTCCTTGATGTCGGAGACGTGGCCGAGCTTGATCGGGGCCATCGCCGGGGCGATCTCGGCGATCCGGGCGAGTACGTGCGCGAGCGGCAGGAAGAGCAGGACGGAACTCTCGCCGGTGCGGAACAGCGGGGCGAGGCGCTCCACCACGTTGCCGCACTCGGCCAGGAAGTTCGCGTGGGTCAGCTGACAGCCCTTCGGGCGGCCGGTGGTGCCCGAGGTGTAGACGATGGTGGCGACCGAGTCGGCGGTGGCCACCGAGCGCCGCTCGGTGACGGTCGCGTCGGTGACCCTGCGGCCGGCCTCGGCCAGCGCGGCCAGCGCGCCGTCCTCGATCTGCCAGGTGTGCGCCAGCTCCGGCAGCCGCTCGCGGACCGTCTCGACCACCGCGGCGTGCGCGGCGGTCTCGGTCAGGACGGCGACCGCCCCGGAGTCGCCGAGGATCCACTCGACCTGCTCGGCGGAGGAGGTCTCGTACACCGGCACGGTGATCGCGCCGGCCGTCCAGATCGCGAAGTCCAGCAGGGTCCACTCGTACCGGGTGCGGGACATGATGCCCACCCGGTCGCCCGGCCGGATGCCGGTGGCGATCAGGCCCTTCGCGGCGGCGTGCACCTCGACCAGGAACTGGGCGGCGGTCAACTCCTGCCACCGGCCGTCCACCTTGCGGCTGAGCACCACGACCTCGGGGTGCCGCTCGGCGTTCTGGTGCACGAGGTCGGAGAGGTTACCGCCGCTCGGTACCTGGTAGAGGGCCGGAAGGCTGAAGTCGAGCAAGACTGCTCCTCGTTCGCGACGCTGCGGGACGGCAGGACGTTACTGCCCGGTAGGCGGCTTCGACCAGGGGGGTCGGCCCCGGTGTTCGAAGTGTCACACCTTGACCCGTCCGACCAGGTCGGGACCCGGTCGTTCGAATGGCACCCTACGACAGCCCCGGGGTGACCGGCCGGTAGCCACCGGCCCGGCCCAGGAGGGCGACCCCGCCCGCCCTCCGCGGGGCGGGCCGGGCGGCGGACCGCGGGCGGCGGAGATCGCCGGTCGCGATAGCCTGCTCCGGGCGCACCCGACCGAGCAGGCTCGGCCGGGACGGCAGCAAGGGACGACGCGGAGGGCCATTCCATGGCGGAGCACACCAGGTCGAGCATCACCATCGACGCGACCCCGGCGGCGGTCATGGCCGTGATCGCCGACTTCGCCGCCTACCCGGCCTGGACCGGTGAGGTCAAGGAGATCGAGGTGCTGGAGACCGCCGAGAACGGCCGCGCCGCACAGGTCAGGCTGCTGCTCGACGCCGGCGCGATCCGTGACGAGCACGTCCTCGCCTACAACTGGGACGGCGACCGCGAGGTCGGCTGGACGCTGGTGCGCAGCCAGATGCTCCGCTCGCTGGACGGCTCCTACACCCTGGCCCCGCTCGGTACCGACCGCACCGAGGTCACCTACCAGCTCGCCGTGGACGTCAAGATCCCGATGCTCGGCATGATCAAGCGCAAGGCCGAGAAGGTCATCATCGACCGTGCCCTGGCCGGCCTGAAGAAGCGGGTCGAGGACACCGGCACCACCGGCACCACCAGCACCGTCGAGGGCTGACGGCGGGCGAACGGGGGCAGTACGGCATGACGGCGACACGCACCATCCTGGTCAGCGGCGACACGGCGGCACCGACGGTGGCCGCCGCCACCGCCCTGCACGCCGCCCGGCAGGGCCGGCGCACCCTGCTGCTGGCCGCCGACGACCCGCACCGGACCCTGGACGCCGTCCTCGGTACCCGGCTGGAGTCCGCGCCCGAGCCCTACGCGCCCGGCCTCACCGTCGCCCGGATCGACGAGCAGGCCGCCTTCCGGCGCGCCCTCGACGTGGTCGGCGGCCGGCTCAAGCCCGCGCTCGACCTGCTCGGCGCCGATCCGCTCGACCCCGAGGAGCTCACCGCCCTCCCCGGCACCGCGCGGCTCGCGCTGCTGCGCGCCCTGCCGGCCGCCGACGCGGACGTGCTGGTCGTGCTCGCCCCGCCGCCCGCCGACCTGATCGCCACCCTGGCCCTGCCCGAGCAGCTGGAGCGCTACCTGGCCCGGCTCGCGCCCGAGCAGCGGCAGGCCGCCCGGGCCCTGCGCCCGCTGCTGGCCGGCCTCGCCGGCGTGCCGATGCCCGCCGACTGGCTATACGAGGCCCGCGGCAAGGCGGCCGGCGCGCTCGCCGAGGCGCGCGCCGCGATCTCCGCGCCCGGCACCACCGTCCGGCTGGTCACCGCCGCCGACGCCCACCCCTTCGCCGGGCTGCGCCGGATCAGGGCCGGGCTGGCCCTGTACGGCCACCGGCCGGACGCCGTCGTGGTGCACGGTGCGCTGCCGGACGGCGCCGTCGACTCGCCCGACCCGTGGCTGGCCGCGCTGGCCGGCCGCCGCCGGGAGGAGCTGGCCGAACTGGCCGCCGCCTCGGACGGCGTTCCGGTGCTGACCACGGGGTTCGCCGAGGCCACCCTGGAGGCCGTCGCCGACCGCCTCTACGGGGCCGGCCCCGGTCCGGAGCCGCGCCCGGCCGAGCCCTGGACCGTCGAGGACCGGCTGGCCGCCGAGGGGCTGCTGGTCTGGCACCTCGCCCTGCCCGGCTCCGAACGTGCGGACCTCGACCTGGTCCGGCGCGGCGATGAACTGGTGGTCGGACTCGGCGCCCACCGACGGGTGCTCACCCTGCCGTCGGCGCTGCGCCGTTGCACCGTCGCCGGCGCGGGTCTGCACGACGGGGCGCTCACCGTCCGCTTCGCGCCGGATCCGGCGCTCTGGCCCCGGAGCTGAGGCCGGTCGGGGCGTTCCCGGTGGTCCGGTAGCGTCGGGACCGGTGGCCGTGGACGCGGCCACCACAGCTGAGGAGGCGCCCGCGATGACCACCACCGACCGGACCGAGCCCACCACCGAGCAGGACGGCCCAGGCGGGGACGGCCCGCAGGCGCACCCGTTCGGGCCGGAGCTGGGCCCGCTGGTGGACGAGGTCCGCCGGTTCGCCGCCGCCGTCGGGGGGAAGGCGCAGGAGGCGAGCGCCGAGACCCTGATCTCGCTCGCCGGGATGGCCGACCGCCTGCGCGAGAAGCAGCCCGAGGTGTACGGCCACCTCGCCGCCGCGGGCACCGGACTGGCCGCAGCCGGGACCGAGCTGCTCGCCGCCTACCGGGCCGCGGTGGCCGGCCACGAGCACCGCTGGACCGCGGGGGAGCCGGCCCGCAGCGAGCGGGTCGACCTCGACGCTCCCGGCTCGGCCGAGGCTCCCGGTACCTCCGACACTCCCGGTACCTCCGACGCTCCCGACGCGCCCGGGCAGCCGGACGTGCCCGGACGGCCCGGCGCACCCGAGTAGCCCGGCGCGCCCGACGGTCCGCGGCCTCCCGCCCACCCTCCGTCGCCTCGCGGGCGCTCCGGCCGCCCCGGTCGGGCCCGCCACGCCTGAGGGGCCGTCCGACAAGCAGTGAACCCCTGGTGCCGCCCTGGTCATCCGATGGCTTCGGCCTGTGACGCCACCGGAGAAAATGTACGACTTTTGAAGGGGATCGGGCGCGTCCTGGTCGGATTGTCTTCGGTTAATGTATGCGACGGTGTGTACGGGGGCAGGGTTGGGCGGTAGCGTTCCGTCCAGCGGGATCGAGTGAATAGCTGAGGGACACATGGCTCTGACCATCGGCGTCGACGTCGGCGGGACCAAGATCGCGGCAGGCGTGGTCGACGAGGCCGGCGAGATCCTGGCCCGGACCAGGGTGCCGACCCCGGCCGACCCGCAGTGGGCGGTCGACGCCATCGCGCAGGCCGTGCGCGAGCTCAAGGAGCAGTACCCCGACGTGGCCGCGGCCGGCATCGGCGCCCCCGGCTTCGTGGACCGCGACCGCTCCACGGTGATCTTCGCCCCCAACATCGACTGGGAGGACGAACCGCTGCGCGGCCGGATCGAGGAGCTCACCGGCCTGCCCGCGGTCGTCGAGAACGACGCGAACTGCGCCGCCTGGGCCGAGTACCGCTACGGCGCGGCCGCCGGGCACTCCGACATGGTGCTGATCACCGTCGGCACCGGCATCGGCGGCGGCCTCGTCCTGGACGGCCGGCTGCACCGCGGCCGGTTCGGCGTGGCCGGCGAGATCGGCCACCTCAACATGGTCCCGGACGGCCTGCCCTGCGGCTGCGGCGGCAAGGGCTGCTGGGAGCAGTACGGATCGGGCCGGGCGCTGCGCCGGTACGGCCGGGAGAAGTCGGCCGCCGACCCGCTCCGCGGCAAGCGGATGCTGGAGCTCAACGACGGCGTCGCCGAGACCATCCGCGGCATCCACATCACCCAGGCCGCCGAGGAGGGCGACCCGCTCGCCCTGGAGTGCTACGCCGAGCTGGCCGACTGGCTGGGCCGGGGGATGGCCGACCTCGCCGCGCTCTTCGACCCGGGCGTCTTCGTGCTCGGCGGCGGCGTCTCCGACTCCGGCCGGCTGCTGCTCGACCCGGTCGCCAAGGCCTTCGAGCAGTACCTGACCGGTGGCGTGCACCGCCCCCGCGCCGAGGTGGTGCTCTCGTCGACGGGCTCGGCGGCCGGCATCGCCGGCGCGGCCGACCTGGCCCGCACGATCTGACCCCTCGCTCCTCCGCGCACGGCGGCGGCCCGCCCGGGCCGCCGCCGTCGTGTTTCCGGCCCCCGGGGCCGCGTCCTGCCGTACGGTCGTCCCCGAGGACGCCCCAGGGGAGGACCGCCATGACCACCGGACCGGCCGAACTGCCGCCGCCCGGGCCGCGCCGGCTGCGGCTGCTCAGCTACAACGTCCGCTCGCTGCGGGACGACCGGAACGCCCTGGTCCGGGTGATCCGGGCCTGCGCGCCGGACGTCGTCTGCGTCCAGGAGTCGCCCCGCTACTGGCGGCCCGAGGGGCAGGCCGCGTGGCTGGCCCGGCGGACCGGGACGGTGATCCTCTCCGGCGGCGGCCGGATCGCCGCCGGCCCGCTGCTGCTCGGCCGGCCCGGCGTCGAGGTGCTGGCCGTGCACGACCGGCTGCTGCCGAAGACCCGCGGGCTGCACGCGCGCGGCTTCGCCACCGCGCTGCTCCGCACCCCCGGTGCGGCGCCGTTCACCGTCACCACCTGCCACCTGAGCCTGGACGCGGACGAGCGGTTCCGGCAGTTCGGGCTGCTGCCCGAACAGCTGCGGTACGCCGGATCCGGCGTCGTGGCGGGCGACTTCAACGAGCACCCGGACGGGCCGGGCTGGCGGATGCTGGCCGGGCGGCTGCAGGACGGGTACGCGGTCGCGCCGTGGGGCGGCGAGATGACGTCCGTCCCCGACAACCCCTACCAGCGGCTCGACGCCGTGTTCGCCACCCCGGGCGTGCGGGTGCTCGCCTGCGGGGTCCCGCACGGGCTGCCCGGCGTCACCGGGGCCGACCTGCGGGCCGCGACCGACCACCTGCCGGTACTCGCCGTCCTGGAGCTGCCGGCGGGCTGACGCGCGGCGGCACCCGGCCAGCGCCGGCCAGCGCCGGCCAGCGCCGGTCGGCGCCCGCCGGGGTCGGCCCGCGTCGGGCCGGTACCCGGCCGGATCAGACGACGGCGCCGCCGTGCGGGTCCTCGGGCTCGTCCTCGTCGTGCTCCTTCATCCGGACCACCAGCGTCGCGAAGCCGCCCAGGAAGGCGGCCACCCCGAGCCAGGCCGGCCAGCCGGAGACCTCGCGCCAGACCACCGCGTCGAAGAGCAGCAGGGCCGGGCCGCCGAGTACGGCGAGCCAGGCGAACTTGGCGGTGGTGTCGGCGGTCGGCAGCGGCGGGGGCTCCGGCGGGACGAAGTGGTCCTCCTCGGTCCCCTCGGTCAGCTCGAAGTCGCGCGGGCCCGACCCGGCGGCCGGCATCACCGGCCGGTTGGAGCGGGGACGCGGCTGGGGCGCCAGGTCGGCGAGGTCGCCCGGCTCGGCGGGGCCGCCGCCGTCCTTGAAGCCGCCCTTGAGCTCGCCCCGCGCCCGGAGGTTCTCGATCTCCGGCCAGTTCGGGTTGTTGAGGTCGACCGGGTCGTCGAACTGGGCGACCAGCGCGGCGAAGATCTCGTCCTGCTCGGCCTGGCTGCGTTCGGGCGCGCGCCGCACCCGGGGCGGCTCGGCGGCCCCGGCGTCCTGCGCGTCCGCGGTGCCCCCCTGCGTACGGGTACCGGCCTCGTCGCCGCCCGCCTGCCCGCCGTCCGGCTGCTCGCCGCCGGCCTTCCCGCTGCCGGCCTTCCCGCCGTCTGTCTTCCCGCCGCCGGCCGGCTCGCCGCCCGGCCGCGCGCCGTCGGTGGCCGCGCCGTCCTCGCGGGGTGACTCGTCCCCGCCGCCCGCCGTGCTGCTCTCGTGCACTTCCGGCCCTTCAGCCTTGGTGATCGTCGGATTCCACCCGGGTGACGCCCGCCGCTTGCGCGGGAGCCAGCCGTCGGATGAAGTCCAGGCTGGCCGCGAATATTTCCGCCGCGTCGTGGTCCAGCGTCGCGACGTGGTAGCTGCGCTGGCACAGCCGCTCCGCCACGTCGGTCGAGGATATCCGGGCCAGCACCAGTTCGGAGTTGGCCGCCGAGACCACGTGGTCCTGCGGGCTGTGGAAGAGCAGGACCGGCTGGGTCACCTGTGGCAGCCGGTGCTGGACGTCCTTCCAGAGCAGGCTCAGCGACCAGGCGGCGTGCAGCGGCGTCCGGTCGTAGGCCAGCTCGGCCGCCCCGGCGCGGGCGATGTCGTCGGCCACCCCGGGCAGGCTCGGGACCAGGTGCCGCAGCACCGGCAGAAGCACACTCGCGGGGTTGTCCGACCGCACCGACGGGTTGACCAGGACCAGGCCGGAGATCACCGACCCGTGCACCGCGGCCAGCCGCAGCGCCAGCCCGCCGCCCATCGAGAGCCCGCACACGAAGACCTGCTCGCACTCCGCGGCGAGTGTCAGCAGCTCGCGCTCGACCTCGGCGTACCAGTCCTCCCACCGCGTCTGCTGCATGTCCTCCCAACGGGTGCCGTGCCCCGGCAGCAGCGGCAGCGCGACGGTGTGCCCGGCCGCGGCCAGCTCCTCCGCCCAGGGGCGGAGCGACTGGGGCGTGCCGGTGAACCCGTGACAGAGCAGGACGCCCACCGGTCCGCCCGGGTGGCGGTACGGTTCGGCGCCGGGCAGCAGCGGCATGGCGGGCTCCTTCGCGGGCGGGGACGCTGGAGAGGTGACGCCGGCCCGTGCCGGTGCGCGCTGGTCGGTGCACCGGTACGGGAGGCTGCGGAAACCGCATCGTCCCACGGGCCCGCCCGCGCCGTACACCCCCGCCTGACACCCCGCCGGACACCCCGGCGGGGCGGGGCGGGGCACGGGCGGGCACCGAAGGGCATTAGGATCGACCGGTCCGCAATACAGGAGGCCCGGGTTGTTCTACCGACTGATGAAGATGATCGTCGCGCCACTGCTACGGATCTTCTTCCGGCCGTGGATCGAGGGTGAGGAGAACATCCCCACCGAGGGTGCCGCGATCATCGCGAGCAACCACCTCTCCTTCTCGGACTCCTTCTTCTTCCCCGCGCTGATCAAGCGTCGGGTGACCTTCATCGCGAAGGCCGAGTACTTCACCACCCCGGGCCTCAAGGGCCGGCTGACCGCGGCGTTCTTCAAGGGCGTCGGCCAGCTCCCGGTGGACCGCTCGGGCGTGCGCGGCGCCGGCGAGGCGGCGATCCGCTCCGCGATCGCGGTGCTGGACCGCGGCGAGCTGTTCGGCGTCTACCCGGAGGGCACCCGCTCGCCCGACGGCAAGCTGTACCGCGGCAAGGTCGGCGGTCTGGCCCGCGTCGCGCTGGCCACCGGTGCGCCGGTCATCCCGGTCGCGATGATCGACACCGAGAAGGTGCAGCCGCCCGGCCAGGTGGTCCCGAACTTCGGTATCCGCCCGGGCATCAGGATCGGCCGCCCGCTGGACTTCTCCCGCTACCACGGCATGGAGAACGACCGGTTCATCCTCCGTTCGGTGACGGACGAGGTGATGTACGAGATCATGCGACTCTCCGGCCAGGAGTACGTGGACGTCTACGCGACCGCCGCCAAGCGGCAGATCGCCGACGACAAGAAGCGTGCGGACGCCGAGCGCAAGGCGGTCCAGAAGGCCGAACAGGCCGCCGCCAAGGCCGAGAAGGCCGAGACGGAGAAGGCCGAGACGGAGAAGAGCGAGCAGGCGGAGGCCGACAAGGCCGCCGGACAGGCGCAGGACCAGCAGCAGAAGGAGACCGGGCCGGCCTGAGCAGGGCACCGGCCGGGCGTCGGGGGAGGACAGCGGGGATGGCGGACGACGGCAGAACCGGGGCGGTCGGCGGGGCCGTGGCGGCCGGCGGCATGTCCGTCGAACACCCGCTCTGGCGGGCGATCTCCTTCTTCCGGGTGCTGGCACTCGCCTACGCCCTGATCCGGTACTTCAACTCCTACCTGGAGTTCCTGCACCCCGTCGCCGGCTGGATCTACCTCGGGGCGCTGACCCTCTGGACGCTGGCCTCCACCCGCGCCTTCTCCGGCCCGCTGCGCTGCACCTGGTACGTGCTCGGCACCGACCTGACGCTCGCCGTCACCGGCATCGTGATGAGCGGGCTGACCGACGCGCCGTCCCGGATCAGCCACGGTGCGCCCACCCTGCCGACCATCTGGGCGGCCGGCACGGTGCTCGGCTTCGCCGGCCGCGGCGGCTGGCGTTGGGCGGCGGCGGCCGGTTCGGTGATCGGGGTGGCCAACATCCTCGGCCACGGGGGCCCGACCGGGGACAACATCCACAACATCGTGCTGCTCATGGTGGCCGGCTGCGCGATCGGCTACGTCATCGAACTGGCCCGGGCCAGCGAGGCGACCCTCACCCGGGCGCTCCAGGTCGAGGCGGCCACCCGGGAGCGCGAGCGGCTCTCCCGGGACATCCACGACGGGGTGCTCCAGGTGCTCGCCCTCGTCCAGCGCCGGGGCGCAGAACAGCCCGGCGGGGGAGCCGATTTCACCGAGCTCGGCCGGCTGGCGGGGGAGCAGGAACGCGCCCTGCGCACGCTGATGAGCGGCGGTCCGCTGCCCGCCCAGCGCGAGCCGGCGCAGCCGCAGGACCTGCGCGACCTGCTCACCCCCTACGCGGGCGAGCGGGTGACCCTCTCGGCGCCCGGCACACCGGTGCTGCTGCCCGCCGCTGCCGCCGGCGAGCTGGCCGCCGCCGTCGGGGCCGCGGTGGACAACGTCCGCCGGCACGCGGGGCCCGGGGCCGGCGCCTGGATCCTGGTCGAGGACGAGCCGGAGGCCGTCACGGTGTCGATCCGCGACGACGGCCCGGGCTTCGCGCCCGGTCGGCTCGGCGAGGCGGAGCGGGCCGGGCGGCTCGGCGTCTCCCAGTCGATCCGTGGCCGGCTGCTGGACCTCGGTGGCACGGCCGAGCTGTACTCGTCGCCGGGGGAGGGCGTCGAGGTCGAGCTCCGTGTCCCGCGCAGCGGTGTGCGGGACGTTCCGCACGGCGTCCGGTGAGAGCGCCGCGCGCCCGGTCCCGGGGTGGCTCCCGCGGCTTCCGGAAGACCTTCCGCCCGTCCGTGCAACCTGCCCTGAGAGGGTGCCGACCATGAACGACCGACCGACCGACCCGCAGCCGGCCGACCGGCCGGTGCGGGTCATGGTGGTGGACGACCACCCGATGTGGCGCGACGCCGTCTCCCGCGATCTCGCCGAGTCCGGCTTCGACGTGGTGGCCACCGCCGGTGACGGCGAGGAGGCCGTCCGCCGGGCCCGTGCCTGCTCCCCGCAGGTGGTGGTGCTCGACCTCAACCTGCCCGGACTGTCCGGCGCCGAGGCCTGCCGTCAGGTGGTCGCCCAGGACCCGACGGTGCGGGTCCTGGTGCTCTCCGCGAGCGGCGAGCACGCGGACGTGCTGGAGGCGGTGAAGTCCGGCGCGACCGGTTACCTCGTCAAGTCGGCCGGGCGGGAGGAGCTGCTGGACGCGGTGCGCCGCACCGCCGTCGGCGACGCGGTCTTCACCCCGGGCCTGGCCGGGCTGGTGCTGGGGGAGTTCCGCCGGCTGGCCGCCGAGCCGGCCGCCCCGACGGCTCCCGCCGTCCCGCAGCTCACCGCCCGGGAGACCGAGGTGTTGCGACTGGTCGCCAAGGGCCTGTCCTACCGGCAGATCGCCGACCGGCTGGTGCTCTCCCACCGCACGGTGCAGAACCACGTCCAGAACACCCTGGGCAAGCTCCAGTTGCACAACCGGGTCGAGCTGGTCCGGTACGCGATCGAGCAGGGGCTGGACGACGAGATCTGACCCGGCGCCCGGAGCCTGACGGGACCGGACGGGACCTGACGGGGCGTGCGGCGGCCGCGTGCGGACCGGGCGGGGGCGCGCTGCGGCGGGCCCCCGCCCGGGGCGGGGTCAGCGGGTGACGGCCGACGCGTCGCGCAGCAGCCCGGCGACGATCCCCACGCCCTCCCGGGTGAGCACCGACTCCGGGTGGAACTGGAGCCCGGCGAAGCCCGGTCCGCGCAGCGCGTGCACGTCCCCGGTCAGCGGGTCGCGGGAGACCTCCACGCCCTCGGCGGCCAGCCGGGCCGCGTCCTCGGCCGAGCAGCGGGCGGTGAAGGTGTTGTAGAAGCCGACCGTCCGCCTGGTCCCGAAGAGGTCGACGGTCTCCTGGGCCCCCTGGTAGGGCACGTCCTTGCGGGCCAGCGGCAGGCCGAGCGCGGCCGACAGCAGCTGGTGGCTGAGGCAGACGGCGAGCAGCGGCGCGGTCCGCCGGCCGGCCCGGACGGCGGCGAGCGCGTCGGTGACGATCGGGCGCAGCACGGCCATCTTGGGGTCGTCGTCGGCGGCCGGGTCGCCGGGGCCGGGGCCGAGCACCAGCGGGCCGGGGTGGGCGGCGACCCGCGCGCGCAGGCCGGGTTCGTCGTACCGGACCACGGTGACCCGGTGGCCGAGCGAGGTCAGCAGGTGGGCCAGCATGGCGGTGAAGGTGTCCTCGCCGTCGACCACCAGGGTCTCCAGCTCCTCGGTGACCTGCGCGGGCTGCTGCATCCGCAGCCAGAACGGGGCCAGCCCGGCGCGCCGGGCGTCCAGCGCGGCCTGGACGCGGTGGTCGTCGCCGAGCCGCGGGCCCGTCGGGCCCGGGCGCCGGGAGGGGGTGGGGCGGGCGCCGATCGCGGTGAGCACCCCGGCCGCCTTGGCGTGGGTCTCGGCGACCTCGGAGTCGGGGTCGGAGTGCCGGACGAGGGTCGCGCCGACCCGGACGGCGAGGCGGCCGGTGGCCGGGTCGATGTCGGCGGCGCGGATGCAGATCGGTGAGTCGAGCAGCTGGCCGCCGCTGGCGGAGCGGCCGATCAGGGCGAGCGCGCCGGAGTAGTAGCCGCGCCCGCCGCGCTCGTACCGGCGGATCACCCGGGTCGCGTTCTGCACCGGGCTGCCGGTGACGGTGGCGGCGAACATGGTCTCCTTGAGCACCTCGCGGACATCCAGCGAGGTGCGGCCGCGCAGCTCGTACTCGGTGTGCGCGAGGTGGGACATCTCCTTGAGCCGGGGGCCGAGGACCTGACCGCCGAGGTCGCCGACGGTGCACATCATCTTGAGCTCCTCGTCGACCACCATGGTCAGCTCCTCCAGCTCCTTGGCGTCGTGGAGGAAGGTGAGCAGCGAGTCGAGGTCGGCGCCGGCGGCCGGGTAGCGGTAGGTGCCGGAGATGGGGTTCATCACGACCGTCCCGCCGCTCTGCCGGACGTGCACCTCGGGCGAGGCGCCGACCAGGACGCGTTCGCCGGTGTGGACCAGGAAGGTCCAGTAGGCGCCGCGCTCCTGCTCCAGCAGACGGCCGAAGAGGGTGAGCGCCAGAGCGGGGGAGAAGTCCTCCAGCGTGGCGGTGAAGTCGCGCCTGATGACGAAGTTGGCGCCCTCGCCGCGCCCGATCTCGTCCTCGATCACCCGGCGGACGATCGTGGCGTACTCGTCGTCGGCGATGTCGAAGGCGCCGCCGGTGAGGGTGACGGGGGACCGGGGGAGGGCGTCGGCCAGGTCGGCCAGCGGCACGGCGTACTGCTCGGTGACCGAGAGCGCCTGGAGCGGGGTGTCGTCGTCGTGCGCCTCGAAGCCGCGTTCGCGGATCTGCCGGTAGGGGACCAGCGCGAGCAGGTCGTGGACGGGGCCGTCGGCGGGGACGCCGTGGCGGACCGGCAGGTCGGCCAGCCGGTCGTACCGGCCGACGGTGCCGAGCAGGACCTCGACGGTGTCCGGGGCGGTGCGGGGGGTGCGGCGGTGCAGCAGGGCGAAGGCCGGTGCGTCGGGGCCGGTGAGACGGGCGAGGAGATCGGCGGCGCTGGTCACGGTGCGGCGTTCCTTCCGGGTCGGTTGCGGTGCTGGAATCCGCTCCCGGGAGGGTCGTCCGCTGAAACGCCGACGGCCGCCCCGAGGGGCGGCCGTCGTGTTCGTCTAGGAACGCGCGATACGTGGGCCACCCAGGGGGTCGGCCCACCACCAGGAGGAGGTGCGCGGTGCGTTCACGGGATCGAGCCTAGCGGATGGCACGGGTGGCCGGGTGAGGAGGATCACCGGAAATTTGTCCGGCGGATGTCTCACCCCTCGGGCAGTGGTCACAAAACGGTCGGCGCACCCCGTAGCCTTGCCCGTGTGACCGTGACGACTGAGACATCCCGGATTGGCCACTCCTGGCAGTCCCTGCCCGCGGCGCAGCAGCCTGAATGGCCGGACCAAGAGGCTCTGCGCAAGACCCTTGCCGAGCTCGCCTCGTATCCGCCGCTCGTCTTCGCCGGTGAGTGCGACCAGCTGCGCGCCCGGCTCGGTGCCGTGGCCCGAGGCGAGGCGTTCCTCCTTCAGGGCGGCGACTGTGCCGAGGCCTTCGACGGCGTCTCGGCCGAACACATCCGCAACAAGCTGAAGACGCTGCTCCAGATGGCGGCCGTGCTGACGTACGCGGCCTCCGTCCCGGTGGTGAAGGTCGGCCGCATCGCCGGCCAGTACTCGAAGCCGCGCTCCAAGTCGACCGAGACCCGCGACGGCGTGACCCTGCCGGTCTACCGCGGTGACTCGGTGAACGGCTTCGACTTCACCCCGGAGTCCCGGATCCCGGACCCGGAGCGCCTGAAGCGGATGTACAACGCCTCCGCGGCGACGCTCAACCTGGTGCGCGCCTTCACCACCGGCGGCTACGCGGACCTGCGCCAGGTGCACGCCTGGAACCAGGACTTCGTGCGCAACTCGCCGGCCGGCCAGCGTTACGAGCAGCTCGCCCGCGAGATCGACAACGCGCTGGCCTTCATGAACGCCTGCGGCGTGGCGCCGGAGGAGTTCAAGACCGTCGAGTTCTTCTCCTCGCACGAGGCGCTGATCCTCGACTACGAGACCGCGATGACCCGGGTGGACTCCCGGACCGGCGATCTGTACGACGTCTCCGGCCACATGGTCTGGATCGGCGAGCGCACCCGCCAGCTGGACCACGCGCACATCGAGTTCGCCTCGAAGGTGCGCAACCCGATCGGCGTGAAGCTCGGCCCGACCACCTCGGTCGACGAGGCGCTCACCCTGATCGAGCGGCTCGACCCGGAGCGTGAGCCCGGCCGGCTCACCTTCATCACCCGGATGGGCGCGGGCAAGGTCCGCGACCACCTGCCCACCCTGGTGGAGAAGGTCACCGCCTCCGGCGCCCAGCCGGTCTGGATCTGCGACCCGATGCACGGCAACACCTTCGAGGCGTCCAGCGGTCACAAGACCCGCAGCTTCGACGACGTGCTCGACGAGGTCAAGGGCTTCTTCGAGGTGCACCGCGCGCTCGGCACCCACCCGGGCGGCATCCACGTGGAGCTGACCGGCGACGACGTCACCGAGTGCGTCGGTGGCGGCGACGAGGTGCTGGTCGACGACCTGCACCAGCGCTACGAGACGGCCTGCGACCCGCGGCTCAACCGCAGCCAGTCGCTGGACCTGGCGTTCCTGGTGGCCGAGATGTACCGCGGCGGGAACTGAGCGTCCGCCCCGGGCCGCCCGGGCCGCCGCCGAGCGGCGCACCGCGCGGACGATGTGACGAAAGCCCCTCCGGATTCGGGACTCCCGAGTCCGGAGGGGCTTTTTCGCACCCGGATCGCCGGGTAAGGTGAGGCTTAGTGAGCTAAGGCAATCCTTAGTCAAGATCCATTCCGCTTCACCCCCGGGAGAGACCGCGATGTACGTGTGCATGTGCCATGCGGTCACCGAGGCCCAGGTGAAGAAGGAGATCGACGCGGGCGCCAACACGCCGCGCCAGATCGCCAAGGGCTGCAAGGCGGGCACCGACTGCGGCTCCTGCGTCCGCCGGATCCAGGCCCTGCTCGGCGAGCACGGCGCACGGCCCTGCCCCACCGCCCGGCTCGCCGTCAGGCTGGGGCTCGCCGACCCGGAGGCGCCCGACGAGCCGGCGGTCGCTCCGATGGGCCCGATGGCTCCGCTGCGCGCGGCCTGAGCCGGGACTCAGGACTCCGGCTGCTCGATCAGCTGGGCGAGGTACAGCGCCTCCCCGAGCCTCTCCAGCAGTTCCAGCTGGGTGTCGAGGTAGTCGATGTGGTGCTCCTCGTCCGCCAGGATGGACTCGAAGATGTTGGCCGAGGTGACGTCGTTCTTGGCCCGCATCACCACGATCCCGCGCTTCAGCCGGTCGATCGCCTCGACTTCGACCTGGCGGTCGGCCTCGAACATCTCCTTGACCGTCTGGCCGATCCGGACGTGGAAGAGCCGCTGGTAGTTGGGCAGGCCGTCCAGGAAGAGGATCCGGTCGGTGAGGACCTCGGCGTGCTTCATCTCGTCGAACGACTCGTGCCGGGTGTACTTCGCGAGCTTCGTCCAGCCGAAGTTCTCCTGCATCTTGGCGTGCAGAAAGTACTGGTTGATTGCGGTCAGCTCGGCGGTGAGCTGCTCGTTCAGGAACTCGATGACTTCTGCGTCGCCCTTCATGGCGCTGCCTTCCTCTGTGCGTCCGGGAAACCTCGGCCGTACCCTCCGGCTGCACGCATCCTGGCACCGGGGCGGGAGGAAATTCCAGTAAGTTCACACTCACTAGGACATGTGTCGGAATATCCGATTTGCTTGTCCGTTGGCCCGTACGGGCGGGGCGTGCGGGCCTGGAAAGGGGCGCGCGCAGGGCGCCGTCCGCCGTCTGTCACCATGGGATCCATGGGTCAGTCCGAACAAGAACCGCCGCCGCCGTCTGACCCGAGACTCCCCCCGGGCCAGCGCGCCCGACGCGGCTGGCCTGCGCTGCACTACGGTCCGGTGCCCCGCTTCAAGCCGCTGACGTGGGACCTCCAGGTGTTCGGTGCGACCGCCTCGGCGGAGAAGCACAGCTGGGACTTCGACGGGTTCACCGCACTGCCCCGCACCACCGTCCGTGCGGACCTCCACTGCGTCACCAAATTCTCCGTGCTCGACAGCGAGTGGACGGGCGTGTCGGCCTCCGTCCTGCTGGAGCTGGCACCGCCGGCCGAGGACGTCAGCCACGTCATGGTCTGGGCCGAGTACGGCTACAGCGCCAACCTGCGGCTCGCCGACTTCGCCGACCCGGCGACGATCCTCGCGACCCACCGCAACGGCGAGGCCCTCACCGCCGAGCACGGCTTCCCGGTCCGACTGGTCGTCCCCGGCCGGTACGCCTGGAAGGGGCCCAAATGGGTCCGCGCGGTCGAGTACATGCGGGCCGACCGGCGGGGCTTCTGGGAGGAACGCGGCTACCACAACCTGGCCGACCCCTGGCAGGAGCAGCGCTACTCCCACCAGGAGGAGCCGGGCGACGGGCCACTGCGCTGACCGCGCGGGCGGCCCGGCCGGCCGCGGCCGGCTAGAGGAACGGGAACGTGACCGTGACCACGGTGCGCTGAGGACGGCGCTCCCCGGCGGCCGGCGACTGGCCGGAGACCTTGCCGGTGCCGAACAGGTTCACCCCGCTGCTCTGCATGGCGAACCCGGCGGCCTGGAGCGCCTTCTCGGCCGCCTCCTTCGACATCCCGGCCACGTCCGGGACGGCCACCATGCCCTTGCTGACCACCAGCGAGACCGGCGTGTTCTCCGCGACCTGCTGCCCGGCCGCCGGTGAACTGCTGATCACCGATCCCTCCGGGACGGTGTCGCTGTGCGTCTCGGTCACCGTCCCGGCGGCCAGCTGCGCACCGGCCAGCGCCGAGGACGCCTGCGCGGACGGCTTGCCCGCCAGCTCGGGCACCGCGATCCGCTTCGGCCCCCGGGACACCGTGACCGTCACGGTGTCGCTCTTCCGGGCCCGCGCGCCGACGCCCGGGTCGGTGGAGATCACCAGCCCCGACGGCACGGTCTCGCTGTACACCTCGGTGAACCGGCCGTGCATGTCGGCGCCGTCCAGGATCCGCTGGGCCTCGGCCCGGTCCTTGCCGAGCACCCCCGGCACGGTGCCGTACAGCGCGCCGGAGAGCGCGTACGTGGTGCCGCCGACCAGCAGCACCAGGGCGGTCAGCACGGCCGTCCAGATCAGCGGCCGGCGGGGGAGGCGGCGCAGCCGGCCGGGGGCCCGGCGGGAACGGACCGGCGGCGGCTCGTCGTACGGGCGCGGCTCGGCGAGCAGCTGCTCCATCACGTCCGGCGGCACGTCCAACACGCTGGTCCGCTCGACCGGGCGGCCGGCGGCGATCACCGAGGTGGGCTCGGCGGTCGGGTACTGCGGGCTGGGCCGGGTGGAGGCGGGCGGTTCGGCGTCCAGCTGGTCCGGGGTGAGCGTGCGGCGCACCCGCTGGAGGGCGGCGAGCAGCTCGACCGCGTCGTGGGGGCGGGCCGCGCGGTCGCGGGCGCAGGCGCCGGCCACTATCGCGTCCAGCCCGGGGCCGACGCCGGGCACGTCGGCGGAGGGGGCCGGAACGTCCTCGTGCAGGTGGCGGTACATCACCTGGACGGGGTTCTCGCCGGTGTGCGGGCGGTGTCCGGTGAGCATCTCGTAGAGCAGGATGCCGGCCGCGTAGACGTCCACCCGCTGGTCGGTCTCGTCGCCCGGTCGGATCTGTTCGGGCGCCAGGTAGGAGACGGTGCCGAGCACGGTGCCGGCGGTCGCGGCGGTGGAGGCGCCGTCGGCGGTGTTCAGCACCCGGACCAGTCCGAAGTCGGCGACCTTGACCAGGCCGTCGTCGGTGATCAGCACGTTCTCGGGCTTGACGTCGCGGTGGACCAGGCCGGCCCGGTGGGCGGCGCCGAGCGCGGCGAGCACCGGCTCCAGGATGTCCAGCGCGGCCCTGATGGAGAGCGCGCCGCGGTCGCGCAGCAGGTCCCGGAGGGTGCCGCCGGGGACGTACTCCATGGCGAGGAAAACGTTTCCGCCGTCCGCGCCCTGGTCGAAGACGTTGACCACGTTCGGGTGGGCGAGCCGGGCGACCGCCTTGGCCTCGCGGATGAACCGGGTCGTGAAGGCGGTGTCGCCGGCGAGCGTGGGGTGCATCACCTTGAGCGCCACGACCCGGTCGAGCCGGCTGTCGGTGCCCTGGTAGACGGTGGACATGCCGCCGGCTGCGATGCGCCGCTCGACCAGGTACCGGCCGTCGAGCAGGGTACCGATCAGGGGGTCGCGCAGTGCCATGTCCACCCGGCGAGTCTAGGGCTTGGGCCCCGGCCGGCCCCGGGAGGCACCGCTCCCGGGGCCGGTCTGTGCCCGGTTCGTGACACCGTGCGGCGGCGCCGGTGCCGGGGCCGCGTCGGAACGCCGGGTCAGAACGCCGGGTGCTCGCGGGTGTCCAGCTCGGCCCGGCCGGCCATCGCCGAGGAGGCCTCGGCGTGGAAGCGGCGCGGGATCCGGCCGGCCCGGTAGGCCAGCCGGCCGGCCTCGGCGGCGTGCCGCATCGCGTCGGCCATCAGCACCGGGTCCTGGGCGCGGGTGACGGCGGAGGCGAGCATCACGGCCGCGCAGCCCAGCTCCATCGCGAGGGCCACGTCGGAGGCGGTGCCGGCGCCGGCGTCCAGGATCACCGGGACGCCCGCGCTCTCCACGATCAGCTGGAAGTTGTGCGGGTTGCGGATCCCCAGGCCGGAGCCGATCGGCGAGCCGAGCGGCATGATCGCCGCGCAGCCGACGTCCTCCAGCTTCCGGGCCAGCACCGGGTCGTCGTTGGTGTACGGCAGGACGGTGAAGCCGTCGTCGACCAGGATCTCGGCGGCGTCCAGCAGTTCGATCGGGTCCGGCAGGAGGGTCCGCTCGTCGGCGATCACCTCCAGCTTCACCCAGTCGGTGCCGAGCGCCTCGCGGGCCAGCCGGGCCGTCAGCACGGCCTCGCCGGCGGTGAAGCAGCCCGCGGTGTTGGGCAGCACGCGGATGCCGTTGCGGGTCAGCACGTCGAGGACCGAGCCCTGGGTGGCGGCGTTGACCCGGCGCATCGCCACCGTGGTCAGCTCGGTGCCCGAGACCCGCAGCGCCTGCTCCAGGACCTCCAGGCTGGGGGCGCCGCCGGTGCCCATGATCAGGCGCGAGCCGAAGGCGGTACCGGCGATGGTGAAGGCGTCGTCGGCCATGTCAGCCTCCCTGGACGGCGGTGAGGATCTCGATCCGGTCGCCGGCGGAGAGCTCCGTGCGCGGCCAGTCGGTGCGTGGCACCACGGTCTCGTTCAGCGCGGCGGCGACCCCGGAGTGGGCCCGGCTGAGGGTGGCCACCACCTCGGCGAGGGTGGTCGGGGCGGCGACCGTCCGGGGCTCGCCGTTGACGTGCAGGGTGATGTCGCTCATGCGGGGACCTTCGTGAAGCGGGCGGGGGAGAACGGCTCGGCGAGGTCCGGCGTCACGCCGGTGGCCAGGTACTCGGCGAGCAGGTCGCCGGTGACCGGGGTGAGCAGCACCCCGTTGCGGTAGTGACCGGTGGCCGCGACCAGGCCGGGCAGCGCGGTCGGGCCGAGCAGCGGCGCGTTGTCGGGCGAGCCCGGGCGCAGACCGGCGGCGGTCTCGGTCAGCGGCAGCTCGGTGATGCCGGGGACCAGCTCGTGGGCGTCGCGGAGCAGCTCGTACACGCCGCCGGCGGTGACCGTGGTGTCGTACCCCTGCTCCTCGCTGGTGGCGCCGATCACCAGCTCGCCGTTCTCCCGCGGCACCAGGTAGAGGTGCTGCCCGCGGACCACCGCGCGGACGTTGCGGGAGAGGAACGGCCGGTACGCCTCGGGGACCAGCAGCCGCAGGATCTGGCCCTTGACCGGGCGGATCGCCGGCAGCACGCCCTCCGGCAGCCCCGGCAGCAGGTGGCTGCGGGAGCCGGCGGCGAGGACGACCTGGTCGGCGGTGACGCTCTCGCCGGTGGACAGCCGGGCGCCGACGGCGCGGTCGTGCTCGACCAGCAGTCCGACGGCCTCGGCGCGGTGCAGGAGCACGCCTGCGCGCTCGCAGGCGCGCACCAGGGCCCCGGCGAGCCGGCGGCCGTCCACCTGGTGGTCGTCGGTGACGTGCAGGCCGCCGCGGACGCCCGGGGCGAGCATCGGCTCCAGTCGGCGGGCCTCGCGGCCGGTGAGCCACTGCGAGTCCAGGCCGAGCCTGCGGTGGAAGTCGTGCAGTTCGCGCAGTTCCGCGCGGTCGTCGGAGTCCAGGGCGACCGCGATCGTGCCGCACTGCCGGTAGCCGGTGTCCTGGCCGCCGCTCGCCTCGGTGAGCTCGGCGGCGAAGGCCGCGTAGCGCTCGTTGGACGCCATGCCGAGGCGCAGCAGCGGCTCCTCGCCGTACTGGAGCTCGGTGACCGGGGCGAGCATCCCGGCCGCGACCTGGGCGGCGCCGCCGCCGTGCGCCGGGTCGGCCACGACCACGCGGAGCCCGCGCTGGGCCGCCCGCCAGGCGACCACGAGTCCGATGACGCCGCCGCCTATCACCAGCACGTCGGCCTGGGCGCCTTTCGCCAAGCGTGTCAAAGTCGCTGCTCTCCCTTCGCCGGTATGACCCGGATCAGGTTCGGACGGTCGCAGGCCGTTCCAGCCCGCCTCTCAGCCCGGTACGCCGGGCTCCCGTGATGGTGCCCCCACCATAACTCCGGGGGGTGCGGCCGTTGAAGGCGCGTACGAGGGGCGGAACGGGCCCCGGGCGGGCCGCCCGGACCGGACCGGAGGGCCCGGGGCCGGGCTGGGTACAGTGACGGGCGTGGCGGACAAGAGCGGGGCGGACCGGACGGATCAGGTGGTCGTGGTCGGCGCGGGGCTGGCGGGTGCCCAGTGCGCCCTGGTGCTGCGGCGCGACGGCTGGCAGGGGCGGATCGTGCTGGTCGGCGCGGAACCGCACGCGCCGTACGACCGGCCGCCGCTCTCCAAGGACGTGCTGCTCGGCAAGGCCGACACCACCGCCCTCGACATCGACTTCGGGCAGCTGGACGTCGAGCTCCTCACCGGCCGCCGGGCCACCGGCCTCACCCCCGGCGTCCTGCACACCGACGCCGGCGACCTGCCCTACGGCTCGCTGGTGATCGCCACCGGCGCCGAACCGCGCGCCCTGCCCGGCGCCGAGCGGGCCCACCTGCTGCACACCGTGGACGACGCGCTCGCCCTGCGCGCCCTGCTCCGCCCGGGCCTGCGCCTGGTGCTGGTCGGCGCGGGCTGGATCGGCGCCGAGGTGGCCACCGCCGCCCGGGCCGCCGGCTGCGAGGTGACCGTCGTCGAGGCGGGCCCGGCCCCCGTCCCCGGCGCCCTGCCCACCGAGATCGGCCGGGTGATGGCCGGCTGGTACGCCGAGGCGGGGGTCGAGCTGCGCTGCGGCGTGGGGGTCGCCGCCGTCGAACCGGGCGCGGTGCTGCTCGCGGACGGCTCGCACCTGCCGGCCGACGAGGTGGTGGTCGGCGTCGGGGCCCGCCCGGCGACCGGCTGGCTGGCCGGCTCCGGCGTGGAGCTGGACGCGGCCGGCGCCGTCCTGGTGGACGAGCGGCTGCGCACCGGCCTGCCCCGCGTCTTCGCGGCCGGCGACTGCGTCAGCTACCCCTCGGCGCGCTCCGGCGTCCGCCTGGCCGTCCAGCACTGGGACCACGCGCTGCAGTCCGCCACGGCGGCGGCGGCCTCGGTGCTCGGCACGGACGCGCCGCCGTACGACCCGGTGCAGTACTTCTGGTCCGAGCAGTTCGGCCGCAGGGCGCAGTACGCCGGGCGGCACGCCGAGGGTGACGAACTGCTCTGGCGCGGTTCGCCGGACGGGCCGGACTGGTCGGTGCTCTGGCTGCGCGACGGCGCCCTGCGCGCGCTGCTCGCCGTCGACCGCCCGCGCGATCTGACCCAGGGCCGACGGCTGGTCGAACGCGGTGCGGTGCTGGACAGGGCCC
The DNA here is from genome assembly GCF_040611255.1 of Kitasatospora sp. NPDC002965. Classification (NCBI taxonomy): domain Bacteria; kingdom Bacillati; phylum Actinomycetota; class Actinomycetes; order Kitasatosporales; family Streptomycetaceae; genus Kitasatospora; species Kitasatospora sp. NPDC002965. The sequence goes on from NZ_JBEXNT010000126.1 coordinate 26,304, forward strand.
GTGCGGCGGACCCCGCGGTACCGCTGAAGTCGGCCGTCGCCGGGTAGTCCGCGGGGCCGATTGGTGCGCGGCGGGCCGCGGAGGTGGCAGTCTGGTGACGTGAGTGAGATCGAAAGCAAGATTGAAGCCCTGGTCACCGACTGGATGTACCTGCCCGACATCTCGGAGCAGTGGGGGGTCCGGGTCACCGAGGTGCGTGACATGGTCAAGCACGGCGGACTGATCGCCGTGCGCCGCGGCCCGAACAGGTCGCTGCAGGTCCCGGCCGCGTTCATCGACGGCACCGGGCTGGTCAAGCACCTGTCCGGAACGCTGACCGTGCTGCGCGACTGCGGCTACAACGACGTGGAGATCCTGGAGTGGCTCTTCACCGAGGACCCGTCGCTCCCCGGCAGCCCGATCCAGGCGCTGCAGGAGAACCGCGGCACCGAGGTCAAGCGCCGCGCCCAGGCGATGCTGATCTGATGGCGGCCGACACCCGGCGTCGGAGTCTCGCCGACGCCCGGCTCTACCTGTGCACCGACGCCCGCCGTGAGCAGGGCGACCTCGCCCAGTTCCTCGACGCGGCGCTGGCCGGCGGGGTGGACATCGTCCAGCTGCGGGACAAGGGCCTGGAGGCCAGGCAGGAACTCGCGGCGCTGGAGGTCTTCGCCGACGCCTGCCGGCGGCACGGCGCGCTGCTCGCCGTCAACGACCGCGCCGACGTCGCCCATGCGGCCGGACCGGACGTGCTGCACCTCGGGCAGGACGACCTGCCGGTGCCGGCCGCCCGCGCGATCCTCGGCGACGACGTACTGATCGGGCGGTCCTGCCACGCCGAGTCCGAGGTGGACGCGGCGATCGCGGAGCCCGGCGTGGACTACTTCTGCACCGGGCCGGTCTGGCCGACCCCCACCAAGCCGGGCCGCCACGCGCCGGGCCTCGGCCTGGTCTCGTACGCGGCCGGGCGGCCCACCGACCGGCCGTGGTTCGCCATCGGCGGCATCGACCTGGGCAACCTGGACGAGGTGCTGGCCGCGGGCGCCCGCCGGGTCGTGGTGGTCCGGGCGATCACCGGCGCGGACGACCCGGGGGCCGCGGCCGCCGAGCTCGCCCGCCGGCTGCGCGCCGTCTAGCCGAAGCCGGGCGGCCGTCCGGCGCCCACGCCCGGGACCGCCGTCCGGGGTGCGGGCGTTCGGGGCGCGGCCGTGGGGGCGGGGGGCCGCCGCCCCCACGCCCACCCG
>NZ_JBEXNT010000127.1:0-26981 GCF_040611255.1 Kitasatospora sp. NPDC002965
CGCGTTGGCGCTCTAGCTGGAGCCGCGGGCGGACCCCGCCCGCGTGACCCCGAGGTCCACCTCGGCTCCGCGTCCGGGCGGGCGGGAGCGGCTCCCGCCCGCCGGGCCCCGGCCGCTGTCACGGCCCCCCGCTCATCCGCCCCTCCTCCGCTACGGCACCAGGACGGGTTTGACCACCCGCCCCGCCTCGCAGTCGCGTTCGGCCTCGTTGACGGCGGCGAGCGGGTACGTACGGATCAGCTGGTCGAAGGGGAACCGACCGGCCTGCCACAGCCCGGTCAGCCGCGGGATCAGCAGCCCCGGCACCGCGTCCCCTTCGCAGATGTGGGAGATCCGCCGGCCCCTGTCCAGGGTCCCCGGCTCCAGGGGCAACGGGGTGTGGAGCCGTGCCACCAGCCCGAGGTGGCCGTTCGGGCGCAGGGACCGGAGCGCGTCGTTGATCAGCGGAGCCGACGCCGTGGTGTCCAGCGCGAACTGCGCGCCGCCGTCGGTCAGCCGCCGGATGCGGTCCGGCAGGTCCGCCGGGCCCGACAGGCCGGCCGAGGCGGTGCGCAGCGGGAACGCGCCGAACCGCTCGGCGAGGGCCAGCCGTTCGCGATGCCGGTCGACGGCCACGGTCACCGCCCCCGCGGCGGTCGCCGCCATCACCGCGGCCAGGCCCACCGCGCCGGCGCCGAGGACGACGAGGGTGTCGCCCGGGCCGGCCCGGAAGGAGTTCAGCACGGCTCCCGCGCCGGTGAGGAAGCCGCAGCCGAGCGGTCCGAGCAGTTCGACGGGGAGCAGCGGATCGACCCGGACGGCGTTGCGGGCCGGGACCATCGCGTACTCGGCGAACGAGGACTGGCCGAACCAGCGGGGGGCCAGCCGGCGCCCGGCCGCGTCGGTGAACCGCGCCGCCCTCTCCTCGCGCCCTCCGAAGAGGTTGAGCGAGGCGAAGGAGTCGCAGTAGGCGGGGGCCCCGCCCTTGCAGCTCCGGCAGTGCCCGCACGAGTCGAAGCTCAGGACGACGTGGTCGCCGACACTCAGGCCGGTGTCCGGGCCACCGGTCTCCGCCACGACCCCGGCCCCCTCGTGGCCGAGGACGGCGGGAAGCGGTGAGCGACCGGCCGAACGCCGGACCGCGAGATCCGTCCGGCACATCCCGCAGCCCGCGATCCTGACGAGGACCTCGCCGTCCGCCGGGCCTCCGTCCAGGACGACCTCCTCGACGGCGAACCGGCCCCCGTACCCGCGCAGCACCGCGGCGTCGAACCTCATCACGCCTCCTCCGGACGGTGCAGGACGAACGGCCTGAGGTTCCCGTAGAGCCCCCACGGCCCGCCCGCGACGCCCACGCCGCTCTCCTTGGCGCCCGCGAAGGGCTGCGCGAGGGACAGCTCCGCGTGGTGGTTGATCCACGCAGTCCCGCACTCCAGCCGGTCGGCCACCGCCTCGGCCCGGTCCAGGTCGGTCCCCCACACCGAGCCGCCCAGCCCGTACCCGGTGCCGTTGGCCGCCTCGACGGCCTCGTCCAGGCTCCCGTACGGCAGGACCGGCAGGACCGGTCCGAACTGCTCCTCCGTCACCACCGGGCTGTCGGGCGGGACATCGGTCAGGACCGTCGGCGCGAAGAAGTAGCCGGGCCGGTCCAGTCGCCGGCCGCCGGCCGCGGCGCGGGCACCGTCCGCCAGGGCCCGGGCCGTGTAGCGCTCGACCCGGGCCAGCTGGGGCGCGTTGTTGACCGGACCCAGCTGCGTGCGCGGGTCGGTCCCGGCTCCGACGGTGACGGCCTTCGCCCGCTGGGCGAGCGCCTCGACCACCTGCGCGTGGAGCCGGACCGGGGCGTACACGCGCTTGACCGCCATGCAGACCTGTCCGCAGTTGCGGAACGCCGCCCAGAACAGCCGGTCCGCGATCCGTTCCACGTCCACGTCGTCCAGCAGGATCGCGGCGTCGTTGCCGCCCAGCTCCAGGGTGACCCGGGCCAGTGAGGCCGCCGCGCCCCTCGCGACGTCCCGCCCGGTGGGGACCGAGCCGGTGAAGGTCACGTGCCGGATGCCCGGATGGGAGGCGAGACGGGCGCCGAGGGGTTCGCGGCCGGTGACGACCGTCAGCACGTCCGCCGGGAGCGCGGTGGACAGGACCTCCCCCAGCAGCCTGGTGGCGAGCGGGGTGAACGGGGAGGGTTTGAGCACCATGGTGTTGCCCGCGGCGAGGGCGGGCGCGATCTTCGCCGACGCCAGCTGGAGCGGGAAGTTCCACGGGACGATCGCGGCGACCGGCCCGAGCGGTCGCCAGCGGACCTCGCTGCGCACCGGCCGGCCGTCCGTGATCGGCCGGGACCGCGGGTCCAGCTCGGCGAAGTAGCGCAGCCGGGCCACCGTACGGGCGACCTCCGCGGACGACTCGGCCAGGGGCTTGCCCTGTTCGCGGGTGAGGAGCGGGGCGAGCTCGGGCCCGGCCAACTCCACCGCGTCGGCCGCCGCGAGCAGCGCGGCGGCGCGGGCGGCGGGGTCGGCCCGCCAGCCGCGCCAGGCCCGATGGGCCCGGTCGACGGCGGCGTCCACCTCCTCCGGCCGCTGGTCGGGGGCCTCGTCGAACGCCTCGCCCGTGGCCGGGTCGAGGACGGCGAAGCGCCGGTCACCCGTGGGGCGCACGGCCTCGTCGGTCGGCATGCCGCCGGTCAGCCGGCGGCAGCGACGGCGACGGCGTGCTCCCGGGCGTGCCGGTCCATCTCGGCCCGGAAGGCGGCCACCAGCTGCGGCCGGATCCTCCCGGCGTCGCGGTCACCGCCCTCGCACACCGCCCCGCGGACGCCGACGATGTCGGTGCCGATGCGGGTCAGCTCACCGAGGTCCACCGCCTTGACGCTTCCGGCGAGCGCGGCGAGCAGCTCGGCCTGGTGGGCCAGCCGGACGAACTCCGCGCAGACGTCGGGCGGAACGTGGTCGAAGAGCCGCGTCCCGTCCTTGATCGCGGTGTCGAGCATGGCCGCGTCGGCACCGGAGCGGTGGGCGATGTCGGGCAGGGCCAGCGGGTTGACGCAGCCGATCCGGTGCGCGTCGGCGTAGCCCGAGGCGACGACGAGCGCGTCCGGCCGGTAGTCCTTCACGGCTCGGACGACCCCGCGCATGACCTCGACGGCCTGGGCGGGCGTGGTGCAGCCGTAGAGGCCGACCTTGATGTACGTGGCTCCGGAGACCGCCGCGCCGAGCGCCGCCTGGGCCACCGTGCCGGGCTTGTAGGGCACGTCCCCCACGGTGGCGGACACCGGCTTGTCCGCCGGCACGGCGTCGCGGATCTCCCGGATGACCCACGGGTAGTTGGCGCCGAGCGAGCCCTCGTCGGGCTTCTTGACGTCGACGATGTCGAGGTACTCCGCCGCCTTGGCACAGTCGAGGGCCTCCTCGACGCTGTCCGGGGAGATGAGAAGCAACACCGTGGGACTCCATTCCATCGCCCGCGCACCTGCCGGAGGGCAGGGACGCGGGCCATTCGGATCACTCGCGGTCTGACAGTCCGTTCATCATCACTGCGGCGCGCAGCCGTCGGTAGGGCGCGCGAAACCCGAGCGGATCACCGCCCCGGCGCGCCCCGCACCACCGTGCGCCGTACACACACGTTCGACACGGTCGAGCAGTCCCCGTCGGCCCACCCCACCGACCAGCCCTCCAAGCCCTCGCCGACGCCACTGCTCGACCGGCCGCGCGGGCCGAGAGCCCGACGCGGCGACCCCATTCCCGGAACCGGATTCCGGTGAAATCCGTTCAAGACAAACGTCGGGCGGCGGTCATGTTTTCGAGCCACTTTGCAACCGAACCGTTCAGCCGAGCCCCAGGAGGGAAGCTTTGGGCTACCACCGGCCTGGGGAGAACTGTGGATCTTCGCATCAGCAAGGGAACGACGGCACTGGCAGCCGGAGCAATCATGATCATGGTCACTGCAAGCGCACCGTCCGCCAGTGCCGCGACCTCGGCAGGGCCCTTCACTTGGAGGAATGGCAACTCGGGTCTGTGTTTGGAGATTTGGGGTGACTCCACCGAGAACGGCGCCAGCGCCAACCAGTGGGAGTGCAACGGCTCGGCCACTCAAAAGTGGTATAGCTCCAACCCGAGCGGATGGGGCACCATTGTCAACGCAAACTCGGGCAAGTGCCTGGAGATTCGGGGTGACTCCAAGGCGAACGGCGCCGGCGCCAATCAGTGGGACTGCAACGGCTCAGACACCCAGAAGTGGTTCTGGGACTGGCAGACCGGCAACCTCGGGAATCTGAACTCGCGCCGGTGCCTGGAAATCAGGGGCGGCTCCCAGCAGAACGGCGTTGTCGTCACCCAATGGGACTGCAACCGCTCCCCCACACAGGCTTGGCGGTAGCGTCGCACTCCTCGCCCAGGCCGTGATCTCCGGCGGTCTGCCGGACAACCTGGTCGCCATCGGCGATTCGAGCTGCTGTTTCAACCCCGTCCACGCCCAGGGAATGACCGTCGCCGCGCTCTCCGCGCGCGTGCCGGCCCCCAGCCTTGACCGACAGGGCGTCCGACCGGGCTTCGCCCGCCGGCACCACCGTCATCGACGCACTCCACAGCACTCCCTGGCTGCTCGCCCACTGCGGACCTCGCCTTCCCCGGCACGGATGAGGACGTGGTCGCCCCGCAGGTCGCGTGCCCGGCAGAGCGTCTTGGGCCGAATGCGGCACGGCGTGTGAAGGGTGGGTTTCCTCCGCCGTTTCGGGGCATCCGTGTCGCATGACCATCTACGTCGTGACCGTTCCCGGCACCTTCCTCACCGAGCCGACCCCCGAGACCCGCGCGGAGCTGGTCCGTGCGCTGCGCGCGTCCGATCCGCGCGAGACGGACCTGGGGGCGGCCGAGGACCTGGACCTCCTCACCCTCTACCCGGACTCGTCGGCCTTCAGCCTGCGGCTGGAGGTCGAGGCCGCCGATTCCGGCGCGGCGGAGGCCGAGGCGCGGGACCTCGCGGCGGATGCGCTCCGCAGGGTCGGCCTGCCGGCCGACGAAGCCCCGCTCGGAGATCCGGTGACGACCGGAATCACCATGGCGTGACGCACCGGAGTCCGCGGCCCCGAGGCGGGCCGCGTCCTGGTGCCCTCCGGGCGCGCCCCGGGCACGTGCGACGCGGACCGGCCCGGGGCGGTCCGGAAGCACTGGCGGGCGGACCCTACCCGACCGGCCGACCGCCGAACCCGCCCGCAGGTGCGCGGTGCCCGACCCCCGCGCGTCGAGGGCGGCGGCGGCCGGGCCAGAGCGGCACGCCCGACCGGGCCCGTAAGCCTTCCGCCTGGTCAAGGAGCATGCGCTCCAGTCTGTTCCGCGCCTGAACCGCCACGGCGTGCAGTGCCGCCGTGAGGACCCCCGTCGTCGCCGCGGCCATCGCTCCGGCGACCAGTCTGCTCGTCTTCATCCGACTCCCTTTCGAGAAGTGGCCCGCGCGGCCCGCAGAGCGCCGTCCAGAGGGGCGGCTCAGGGGCAGCACCGGTCGGCGGCCGGGGGTCAGTGCCCCGGGTGTCCGGGCGGGTGGAAGCAGGCGGTGACCGTCTTGCCGCGCTCGTCGGGCCGGGTCTGCCACGTGTCGGCGAGGGCCTCGATCAGGGCCATACCGCGGCCCGAGACGGCGTCCTGCCCGGCCTCGCGCGGGCGCGGCTCCTGGCTGGACGCGTCGTGGACACTGACGTACAGGCAGCTGCCGTCCCACGTCAGCACCAGCTCCGCGTCGCTGCGGGCGTGTACGTGGGAGTTGGTGATGAGTTCGGAGATCGTGAGGACGACGGCATCGGCCGTCTCGGGGGCGCGTTCCGTCCAGCCCAGTTCGTCGAGGTGCCGCCGGGCCCAGATCCGGCCCACCCGCACGCCTCCGGAGACGGGCAGTGCCCTGGCCCAGCCGAGCGCCCGCATCGCGGGCTCCTGTCCGCTCATGGTGCTGCTCCCTATGCCTCGGTTGCCTTGCGGGGTCGGCTGCCCCCGTTTCACCGAAGCACGCACGGACGGGTGTCGGACGCAGGCCCGGCCGACAGACCGCCGAGTGCCCGCGCGGACGGGAGACGTGACGCACCCGAGCGTGGCGGAGAGTGGACGCCGACTCGTCACCGTCACCGTCGTCGGCGTCAGGGCTGGCGCGACCGGCGGCCTTCACCACGCGGGTGTGGCCGCTCCCGTGTCGAAGCCGCCCGGAGGGGCGGCGGACGGGCCGGCCGCCCGCCCGGCCCCGGACCGGCATCCGGTCGCGTTCCGGGTGCGGGGGCCGGGACCGGTCGGGCCTTGGTGCGGTTGCCGCAGACGCGCACGGAGCACCACCGGCCGCCGCGGTTCGCAGGCGTGGTCGGCCCGTACCGCCTCCCCGATCCGGGTGAGTTCGGCCGGGTGGGTTCGGTCCCGGCGGAGGCGAGGGCGGTCAGTGCCCGGCGGCGGACCTACGGTTCCGCCCGATCGGCGTCGTCACCGGTGCCCAGGGCAGTGGCACAGGTGGAAGGGGCGAGGGAGCAGATGCCCGGCCAGGAGGCGGGGCGCAGCGCGGCGCCGGTGTCGGCGAGCGCCCGACAGGGCCGGTCGGACCACTCCCGGCCGAGGTGGAGGCCGCGGCGCACCACCGTGCCGCCGGGCCCGAACCGGGTGTCCCCAAGGGCCGGAGCGGTCACGCCCGATCCGAGGTCGCGCAGGCGGGCTCGTGCCAGGTCGTGCGCACGACCGCCCCGCCCCGCACGAGGTGCTCGCTGGACCACGTCCGGCAGCACCCACCCGCTCCGCGTGGCCGGGCCGAGGCCTGCGGCACGTGGACGCGGGCGGGCGCAGCGGTGGAGGGGACGGCGCGGGCGGCCGGGCGGCGGCGAGGGCGCCTCGTCGAAGATGTCGTCATGTCGAGGGATCTGCCCGCCCCGTCGGCCCGCCGAACCTCACCGCCACCCGAACGGGCTACCCGGACCCGTTCCGACCGTTCGCTGACCTGCGCGGACACTTCCTCCGTACCCGGGGGCCGGACGTGCCGGGGCAGCAGAGGCGCGCCATGACGCCGCCCGCTACGAGCCACGTGGTTCGGGGGCGTGCCCGTAGGGGTCACGCGCCCCCGACACATGGCACTTTACGGCCATGCGGGTGACCGGCCGCATGAGTGCCCCGGAAGTGGGAACTCCATCCCTCTCGACGATCAACCACCGCACAGAACGGACCCTCATGGGCAGCCAGGACCAGCACAGGACGCACGAGCACGTCGAAGCCCACCGCGCGGCGCCCCACACGCCCACGAACCAGCCCCCCGCACCTGCGCCGCCGACCACCGACCCGACCCTCAGTACGGCCCACACCACGCACGCCACCCAAGGCCTGCCGAGGCCGGCAAACTGGCGTGGGTGATCACGGCGCCGGCTTCGGTGGGCGCCGTCGCTGAGTCTGATGACATCTACGACGCCGTCTTCCGGGTCGGGTTCGGCCCGCCGGCCCCGGCCGTGCCGTGGTACCTGCCACGGGCATCGAGATGCGGCCCGGCGGCATGAGCACCTCGGACGATCTGCCGGCGGTGCTCGCCAGGGAGGGCGGCGAGCGTCTGCCGGCCCTCCTCGGCCTGGTCAAAGGTGAGCGCGAGGCCGACCAGACAGCAGGCCCTGACCTACCAGGTGTTCGCGCAGGGTCTCGTGCTCGGCGTCCGTGAGAGGGCGGGAGTGCAGGAGGGGTTCGCCGTCGTCGGGGGCCGGGCGGTGGATCGGCGACAGGACGAGGTCGCTCGCGGCGGTCGCGGTGCGGGTGCGGGGACCGCGCAGCTGCAGCGTGGTGCTGCCGGGCAGCATCACCGCCTGGTGGACCAGGGCGGGAGCGAGGCTGTAGGTGCTGCCGGGCAGCTCGGTGGTGGTGACGGCGGGGGCCAGGTCCCGGGAGGTGAAGGGGCCGGTTCCCCGGTCGGTGCGACGGTAGACGTGCTGCACGTACCCGCCGGTCAGGACGCGTGTGGTGAGCGGGTGGGCGTGGTCGTGCGGTACGCGCTGGTTGTCCGGGCGGAACGAGGTGTTCAGCCGGATCTCGAAGCCGCGCTGTTCGGCGGCGTGGAGGACCAGGCGGTCCGTCAGGAGGGTGGCGCGGCTGGCTTCGAACCGCTCCGGGTCGAAGCGGAGGGTTTCGACGAGCCGGTTCATCAGGGGTCGGTCGGTTGCCAGCCGGGTGAGCGCGGGGGCGCTCTGGTGGTGGAACCTGTCCAGGTCGGTGGGGTGCAGGGCGGGGATGTCGCCGAGCCAGTGCCCTTGGGTGCGGAAGTACGAGTCGTGTTGTTCGGGTGGTGTCGTGAGGCAGGCCCGGGCGTGCTCGCCGGCCCGCCGGCAGTCGGCCACCGTGAGCGGCAGGGATCCGCGGTGTGCCGGCGGCTGGTGGGCGACGATGAGCTGTGCACTGTCGGCGCTGCCGGTCAGGGACGTGGTGGCGCCGGTGTGGATGACGGCGAGTTGGCCGGGGTCGAGCGTGCGCAGGTACTGCGGTCGTCCGCGAACGGCGTCGACGCGGTGACGGTAGGCGGCGAGGTGGAGGGCACCGGCCAGGGGCAGGGTGACGGTGGCGACCGGGGCCGTCGTCGTGGGGGTGGTGCCGCCGTCCGGGAGCCGGAGGTAGAGGCCGGGGGTGTGGCGGTCGGGGGCGGCGAGCATGAGCGTGGTGCCGGTCGGTCCGGTGAAGGAGCCGTCGGCGAGGCCGGCCGGGCCGGGGTCGAGGAGCTTGAGGACGTGGTCGATTGCTGCGTCGACCTGCCAGGTGGCGTCCAGGAGGTCGTCCGTGTCGGGGACGGCGGCCGGGGTGAACGGGCCGAGCAGGGCGCTGAGGGACGGGGGCAGGAGCACCGGGACCTCCTTGGTGGGGCTCGGGTGGGAGCGGCGGGTGGGACCGGGACGGCAGGCGCCCGCGGTGGGGGGTGTCATCAGGTCCCCGCGGTCGGGGCAGCGCCGGGCGAAGGCGTGCAGCCGCAGGGGTGTCCGTCGGGCAGTACGCCCAGGCCGTGGAGCCGGTAGACGGCCTCGACCGACTGGCAGTAGCCAGTGACTCCGACCTGCTCGTAGGTGCGCCGCAGCGCCCTCGCAACGGTGTCCTGAACGACCCCGATGGCTTCTGCGGCCTGGAGCGTGGTGGAGCCCTTGGCGATCAACCGCACGGCCGTCAGAGCGCGGTCCTCGATCACCGGCGGGGGTGCGGGCAGGTCGGCCGGTACGGGCAGGAGCCCTGCTCGCCAACCGAAGTCGACGGCCCCGGCCCTGTTGATCGGGCGGCGGGCGGCGACTTCCAGCACCTTTCGGAGCCTCTTGATGCGGAACGCGACGAACCGGCTGCCCGTCTTGAGGATCTCGGCGATCTCGGGGTTCCTCAGACCCCGGGCCATCAGGACGAGGGCCCGGTAGTCGGTCATGTTGAGCTTCACCTGAACACCGCACCGGGGGCAGGGTGTGCCCTGCCCGCCTATCAGCGCTGCGTCGAACTCCCGCCTGAGGCTTGCGAGTTCGCCAGGTGAGGGAAGTGGTTCGAGGGGCTGGCACAGGCACGGATGGGAGTCGGGCAGCAGCTTCGCGTTGTGGAGGAGGTAGACGGCGCGTGGGCCGTAGCGTTTGCCGTCGGTCAGCCCGAGCCGCTTGTGGACCCTCTGAAGGGCGGACTTGACGGCCTCGGTACCGACGCCGAGCAGCCGCGTCGTGACGCGCCGGGGGTTGCCTCGGGTGGAGGAGACGAACGCGTAGAACTCCAGCGGGTCCAGCGGTCGGTTCAGACTGGGCGGATTCGACAGGAGCGGGAGTAGCCCGGCACGGTACCCGATGTCGACAGCCTGGACCCGGCTACGGGATTCCAGGCGTTCGAGGATGCTGCGGACGTGCCACTGCACCTGCCCCGGGCTCCAGCCGTTCCGTTCGGTGATCTCGTCGTCGGCCATGCCGCCGGCGATCATCTCCAGCGTCTGCTGGCCGGTCCGGTCAAGGATCAGGTGGTCGTTGCACCTGGGACACGGGGTGCCGAAAACAGACGGTGAGTGCGGGATGCCGATGGTCACGGTGAGAGCCGTTCGTGGTCGTGGACGCTGGGAGTGCTGGTGGGACCCCCGCACGAGAGGGGTCCCACCAGCGGCACCGGCCCTGATGTGTTCCACGGGCCGGTGCCGGCGCCGGATAGCGAGGCCGACGCGGTCCGGGCCGCGTTCCCGGGGAGGCGTTCCGGGCGCGGTCCGCGCGGTGAGCTCAGGCGTGATCGGTGGGGGGACCCGCTGCTCTTCCGCGTCCCCTTCCCGGAGGGCGTCCGGGAAGGGGGTTGAAGCCCGGGGCGTGCAGCACCGTGGGAGGCTGCACACCCCGGGAGTCGGTGAGTGCTACGCGACGGGAGTGGGGCGGCGCGAGCTCGGGTGCCGGGGGCGTACGGGTATCGCGTCGCCGAGGGACGGCCGGGGCCGGGCCTGGCCGATCAGACCGTGGGCCCGCAGAACGGCGGTCGTCACCGCGGCGGTGGGCAAGGGCACCCCGGTGGTCAACGGCCGGCTGACGGCGGTCTGGTTCAGCACCAGCGTGAACCACACGGTCTTGCCGCCGCCGGGTTCGGAGTGCCAGCCGAAGCGGTCGGCCAGGGTACGGACGAGAGCGAGGCCGCGGCCGCTCTCGTCGTCCTCGGTGGCCGCCCGGAGGCGGGGCGGGGTGCTGCTCCGGTCGGTCACGGCGACCTTCAACGCGCCGGGAACGGCCGTCCAGACGACGCACAACTCACCACCGTCGGAGCTGCCGTGGTTGACGGCATTGCTGACCAGCTCGGAGGCGAGCAGTTTGGCGTCGTCCAGCTGGTCCTCGTCGAGGACCAGGCCGAGTTCGTTGACCGCCTGAGCAGTGGCCTGCCGGGCTGTACGGGCGCTGCTGAGCACAGCAGGCAGAACGCGGACTCGGCTGGCGGGGTTGGCCAACCGGGGAGGGTTGGGCTGGTGCATGACTTCCTCCGGTGGCGACGTTACCGATTGGAGGTGCTGGGGCCCTGCTACGGAACGAAACACGTGACGATGCCGGAAGCCGTTCCGTAGCAGGGCCCCCATCTCAGCAGCGGGCCCCAACGGGGAGAAGGCCACTCGACCGGCCACTGAGTGGCCGGTTGCGCCCAATTCGGTCAGAGTGGCGGCCGGTCGGCCGATTCACGTTCTATGTTTGGAATGTGACAATGCGTAAGGACGCGCCATGAGTACCCCCGTACGGCGAGGGCGCAATGACCGCCTGTACGAAGCGCGCAGGCAACGCCGGTGGACGCAAGAGCGAGCAGTCCGCGAGGTATCTGAAACCGGGAAGCGGCTGATCGGCCGGGACTCCTTCGAGGTATCAGAGCGATCGTGGCGACGGTGGGAACAGGCCGATCCGCCGCTGCCCCGGCCGGATGCGCTGCGAGCGCTCTGCGAGACCTTCGGTATGGCGTACGACGAGCTTGGATTCGCTCTTCCGGTCGAATTCCGGCCAACGGCCTCTGGCGCGCGGCCCAGTGAAGGAGCCATCATCCCGCCTGTGAACCGACGAGACCTTCTGTCTGCCGCCGGCACGGCCGCCGTCCTCAGTCGGCTGCCGTGGCTGGCCTCCTCTGCTGCCGCCAGTCCTGCTGGAACTGTCCGGGTCGGTGACGACCAGGTCGAGGAACTGCGAGAGACGCTCGGCAACCTCGATGCCCTTGACCAGCGCTTTGGTGGAAACCTGCTCTGGCGTTCAGCTCAGCACACGCTTCATGTGGTGCACGACCTGCTGGACCGGGCCCAGTACACCGACCAGATCGGTGCGGAATTGCACGGCATTGCCGGCTCCCTCACCACGTCGCTGGGCTGGTACTGCTACGACGCCGAGCTCCAGGAACGGGCATCGGTGTTCTGGTCGCAGGCCCTCAACACGGCGTTGCTGTCCGGTGATGACGCCCTCACGGTACGAACGCTGGCGAACATGTCCCGTCAGGCCGTTGACCTTGGCGGGAAGGCACGGGACGCCGTTCGATATGCCCAGCTCGCCGCCCGCCACGCGGGACGGTGGGCGCCGGCCCGGGTGCACTCCCTGCTGGCTGTCCGCGAAGCTCAGGGGTATGCCCGCCTCGGAGACGTCGCCAGCGCCAACGAGGCAATCACGCGGGCTTGGCGGGCGTTCGAGAAAGGCTCCACGGATCGGGACCCGCAGTGGACGCTCTTCCTGAACGAGGCAGAACTGACGTGCCTTGAGGGGATGTGCCGCAGCGACCTTGGCCAACACGGACCGGCCGTTGGCCTGCTGGACCGTTCCGCTCAGATGCAGGACACCGCGCACGACCGCAACCGCGGTATGTGCCTGGTTCGGCTGTCGAGCGCCGCCCTGTCAGCCGGCGATCTGGATCACTCCGTTGAGGCGGCCGACCAATCCGTTCGGATGATCGGCAACGGCATGGCATCCGCCCGGAACAAGCGGGTCCTGCTCGCTGTCGCCGGTGGTCTGCGGTCCTACGAGGACGAGCCGCGGGCCCGTGAGACGGTGGAACGCATCACCGCCTGTGCGGCCTGACAGACCAGCGAGGAGACCCCGTGTCACTGACCGAACTTCACCTTGAACGGCACACCGCAGCCGGCACCGCCAAGCTGATTCCGGATCTGATCGCGGTGTACGCCCAGGTCTATGACGTGCCGCCCTACCAGGGGGATCCGTTCTTCACGCCGGAAGCCTTTCAGGAGCGGTTGCTCGGTGCCATGGAGATGCCAGGGTTCGAGTGCGTTACGGCCCGGGCCGGCGGCATGCTGATCGGGTACCTGCACGGTGTCACCCTGCCCGAGGACCGCACCTGGTGGCTGTCCATCGGCGAGCAGCGGCCGGACGACGTCCTGAAGGCTTCGCAGGCCGGGGACGTCTTCTGGTTGCGCGAGTTGATGGTGCTGCCGATCCACACCAACAGGGGTGTTGGTCGGCGGCTTCACGACGGGGCTGTGATCGGTCGGGGGCAGCAGTGGACGACGTTGACGTGCATCCCTACCAACCAGCCGGCGCACGACGCGTACCTGCGTTGGGGGTACAAGATCATCGGGCAGATCAAGCACGCTCCGGACTCCCCGGTGTACAACGCCATGGTCCTGCCTGTCACCGCGTTGCTGCGGTGACAGGCCCTGGAGTTACTCTGCCGGGATGGCGATCGAAACGGCGAAGCTGGGCGCTGGCCACTGCTCGCCTTGCTCTGGCCCAACTCGATCAGGACGAGATCGGGCGGGCCTGCGAGACCGTCACCGGCGTCTACGTTCTGGTGGGGCCGAGGCCGAGTGGATGCTGAGTTCCCGGGGAGGCGTTCCGGGCGCGGTCCGCGCGGTGAGCTCAGGCGTGATCGGTGAGGGGACTCGCTGCTCTTCCGCGTCCCCTTCCCGGAGGGCGTCCGGGAAGGGGGTTGGAGCCCGGGGCGTGCAGCACCGCGGGAGGCTGCACACCCCGGGAGTCGGTGAGTGCTACGCGACCGGAGTGGGGCGGCGCGAGCTCGGGTGCCGGGGGCGTACGGGTATCGCGTCGCCGAGGGACGGCCGGGGCCGGGCCAGGTCCAGCGGTATCCGGATCTCACCACTCAGCGGGTCGTAGTTGATCTCGCCGCCCCGACGCGGGGAGGCGTGCACTGCGGGGAGTGACATGAGAGGACCGTACGGTGACGGCATCATGCGAGGGGACCCAATCTGTCCCCCCTTGCCTGGCTGCCCCCCACCACGTCCGGGTGAACGCCTGTGCAGCAGGTTCTGCCCGCTCTACGGTGTGTTTTGGGGCCACGGGATCGGTCAGCGTCCCGGAGGCCGCAAGCAGCCAGGGAGAGGCATATGTCCGAGCAATCCGACGAACTGACCGTAGGCGAGCGCATCAAGTTTCAGCGCGAGCGCCGCGGCATGACCCAAGCCGTCCTCGCCGGTCTGGTCGGCCGGAGTACCGCCTGGTTGAAGAAGATCGAACAGAACCAGCGCCCCCTCAATTCCCATGCCGCGCTGCAGAAGATCGCGTTGTCGCTGCGCATCGACGACCTCTCGGTTCTCACCGGGCCCGCATCCTCACCCCAGCCGATCAGTACCGGACGGCTGTACCACCCGGCGTCGGCAGCCGTGTGGGCGGTCCTGCTGGAACGCGGGACCTGCGGGCCGGCACAGATTCCGGAAGGCACCACCGCGAGAAGCTACGGCGCCGATGTGGATGCCGGGTGGAAGCTCTGGCACCGGGCAGCGGACAACCGGACCGACGTCGGTCTGATCGTTCCTGACCTCATCCGTTTGGGTGAGGCGCTCGTGGCCCACAGCGCAGGCGAGGAACGTCGGCGCGTTCTCAGCGCGCTCGCTGCTTCGTACCGCCTTGCACAGCAGGTGATCGCCTACATCGGGCCGGCCGAGGCCGTGTGGATGCTGGGCGATCGGGCCATGGCGGCAGCAGCCGATGCCGACGACCCCGCAGCCATGGGCGCGGCCGCGTGGAACCTGGCCAACACGCTCCGGGCGGTCGGTGAGCATGAGGGCGCAATGATGCTGACCACCACGGCCATCGAACGCCTGCGCCCGCACCTGCCCGAGGCGCCGCTGCACTGGCGGGGACTCTACGGTGCCCTGCACCTCCACGCCTCGATCACCGAGGCCAAAGACGGTCGCGAGGGGCAGGCGTGGCGGCTCTGGGACACGGCCGACCAGGTCGCGAAGTCGCTGCCGGCTGGGTACGCGGAGCTCTCCACCGTGTTCGGACGGGCCAACACGGACCTGCACGCCATCAGCATCAATACCGAACTACGCAGCTCGGGCAAGGCGTTGAACCTGACGGACGCAATCGATCCCGATGCGATTCCTTCGACCGAGCGACGTACTCGGCTGTGGGTCGATGCTGCTCGTGCGCACCTGGACAGGGGAGATCGCACTGCTGCGCTGCACGTCATGGGTAGGGCGTTGAAGGTTTCCCGGGAGACAGTCCAGTTCACCCCTCAGGCCCGTACGGTGGCTGCCGAACTCTGGCGTCGGGCTCCGCGGTCAATGCGCGAGGAGACCTTGGAGCTCGCGGAGACAGTAGGCATCCCGACTGGATTCTGAGTTGGCGGCGCTGTTCGCCTGGGCAGCAACGCCGTCGCCGCGCTGGCCGCGCTGGCAGACCCGGGGGCCTACCCAGCCGGGATGACGATCGAACATGGTGGTGGGATCGACATCAACGCCACCGAGAACTCATCACCCTGGCGCCAGACTTCCCAGTTACGCGAGAGTGGACCGATTACCTTCGTACCCCGGAAGGCTCGCGATGACCATAGACCTCCGCCACTTCCACGGCGACAACCTGCCTGAGGAACACCGCCAGGTACTGCTTGAGGTCCACTCCGATGCCTATCGGGAACAGGCGGACGATCCCTTCGTTCAACGATTCGGCTGGTTCGTCGATCACTGGACCACACGGTCCGGGTACTCCTGCGTCGTCGCATACGAAGGCGACACTCCGGTCGGCTTCGCCTACGGCGCACCCCTGACAGACGGCTCCGAGTGGTGGCGTCCTCATCTCGACCCGGCACCCGATCCGGCCCGAACGTTCGCCGTCTCCGAGGTGATGGTGCGCCCGTCATGGCGGAATCAAGGAATCGCCCAAGCCGTCCACGCCGCCCTCGTCGCCGAACGCTCCGAGGCCCTCGCGGTGCTCTACGTCGACACCACCCACCCCCGGGTCCAAACGATGTACGAGCGCTGGGGGTACGCCAAGGTCGGCGAGCACCGCCCCTTCGAGGATGCGCCGTTGTACGCCGTCATGCTGCAGGAACTGGCCGTACTCACGTAGTCCCCCCCCCACAGGGCCGAAATCAGGGGAGGCGCCTCCGGCTGGACGAACGTCAGAGGGAACTTGTGTACTGGTGAAATTCGGGTCGCCCTTCGTCAGAACGTTCACCGAATTTTGCGTTGAGTACCAGGCACAGTGGATTGCTGGCAAAACGGCGCAGCCGGTCCCCCGGGTGACGGCGCGTCCGGGCAGACTGGGCCCATGACCCACGATGCCGAGGACCGGCGGTCGATCCCCGCCGAACTGCGCACCTACCTGGCGGAACTCGTCCGCCGCACCCGGTCCGTGTGCGGGCCGCACCTGGTGAGCGTGCTCGCGGTCGGGTCGGTGGCGCTCGGGGACTACCGGCACGGCCGCAGCGACGTGGACGTGGTGGTCGTCGTCGAGCCGGACCTGCCGGCACCGACCCTGCGCGAACTGGCCGGGGAGCTCGCCCACCCCCGGCTGCCCTGCCCGGCGGCCGGGCTCGAACTGGTGGTGTACGGGGCGGACTTCGCCGCCCGCCCCTCGGGCGCTCCCGGGTACCTGTTGAACCTCAACACCGGCCCGCTGCTACCGGACCGGGCCGATCACGACACCTCCGGCGCACCCGCGTTCTGGTTCGTCATCGACCGCTCGATCGCCCACCGGGCCGGAATCACCCTGTGGGGCGAGGCGGCATGCCAAGTGATCGCGGAACCCGACCCGGCCGACGTGTCCGCCGCCCTGCGCGCCTGCGTGCGCGAACACGCCGACGGCGAGGGCCACCTCGCGGACAACCGGGTGCTCAACGGCTGCCGCGCGCTGGTGTACCGCCGCACCGGCCGGTGGAAGGCCAAGCGGGAGGCGGCCCGCACGACAGCCGCCGCCGAGCCCGGCTTCCGGCCGCTGATCGAGAGCGCGCTGCGCAGCTTCGAACAGCCCCGTCCGGCCACGGCCACGCTGCCCGCGGCCGACGTGCGGGCCTTCCTGAGCTGGGTCCGCGAACGACTTGAGGCGACGGCCACCCCGGCCCCCACCCCGGCCCCCACCCCGGTCATCGCCCCGACCGGCGACTCGCCCTGACACCGAGCCCGCCGCCCCCCGCCCCCCGCCCGGCGCCCCCGGGCGGCCGGGCGCGGGACGTGCGCCGCCCGGCCGCCGGTGAACGGGCGTCACGCCGGCCGGGCGGCCGGGCCGCGCCGTGAAGTCCGGGCGCCGGTGGGTCAACTACCCGCGGGGGGCTCCTGACCGGGCTGGGAACGGCGGAGCTGTTCGTTGAGACGCAGGGCTTCTTCGAGTTGGTCTTCGAGGATGACGATGCGACAGGCAGCTTCGACGGGGGTGCCCTGGTCGACGAGGTCGCGGGCACGCATGGCGATGCGCAGTTGGTAGCGGGAGTAGCGGCGGTGGCCGCCGTCGGAACGGAGCGGGGTAATGAGGCGGTGCTCGCCCAGGGCGCGCAGGAATCCGGGCGTGGTGCCGGTCATCTCGGCGGCGCGGCCCATGGTGTAGGCGGGATAGTCGTCGTCGTCGAGTTTGTCGGGCGTGCCGGGGCCGGTCGTTGTAGTCACTGCACCTCTCTGGTTCTCGGGAGAACGCGTCGAGGGGCCCCGGCGCCGTGGCGGCTCCGGGGCCCCGAAGGGGAAACAACACCATCTACCGGCCTGGGCCGGTCCTCTGCTTCCGCACGGCCCCTGGGGGGATGTGCGGGGATCGCGTATGCGTGACCGGAAACCACCGTCCTTGCCTTGGGGTCTGCGGTGTCCGCCCGGACGAGTGTTCACGGGCCGGGCGATCCTGATGGCGCTTGCGCCCTCCATTTCATCCTCGGTACTGACCTGTCGCTTCCGTACTGCGGTACTGCGGGTAGTGCGCTACTGCGGGGTACTGCGCCTTCTGAACTGCACCTTCCGGTCGGTGGCCTTGAGGGCCCACCTGGTCCGGCAGCCAGCCCCGTCGCCCGTCGTGCGCCTTCGTGGCTTGGAACCCCACTGCCCGGACTCCTCGGCACGCGCGCCTGCAGTCCTG
The DNA here is from genome assembly GCF_040611255.1 of Kitasatospora sp. NPDC002965. Taxonomy (NCBI): domain Bacteria; kingdom Bacillati; phylum Actinomycetota; class Actinomycetes; order Kitasatosporales; family Streptomycetaceae; genus Kitasatospora; species Kitasatospora sp. NPDC002965. The sequence continues at coordinate 17,717 of NZ_JBEXNT010000127.1, forward strand.
ACGCCTTTGCCGAGGTCGTGTCCGTTGTGTGACTGCTGGTACTGCACCTACGGAACTGCGTACTGCGCGTACTCGGCGGCCCCTGACACCTGCGGGCCACCCGGTCCGGCGGCCAGTCCCGTCACCGTCCTGCACCTGCCTGGCTTCGGGACTCCACTGCCGTACCGCACTGCGGACTTGCGCTCGACGACGCTGGCCGGAACTGAACCGGCCGGTACCGCCGACTGCTGCCTACGAGAGAAACGCTAGACCCGCCCCCAGGCAATGTCTACTGCGGCGCGCACAGATTTTTCGGAGCCGGGGAGACAGGTACCGCCGGGCCGGATCGGCGCCCACCCGGGCGCCGACCACCTCCGCTGCCGGCTCCCGGCTCCCGGCTCAGTGGCCCTCCCCCGCGATCGTGCCGGCCGGGCCGGGGGCCGCCTTGTCGCCGAAGTCGATCCCGTCGGGGTCGAGGTACACGAATTCGGCGAACTCGGCGCTGCGCGGGAACATGGCGCGCTCGTACTCGGTGAGCGCGGCCTCGACGTCGCCGGGGTGGGCGGCGAGGGCCTTGCCGAGTTCGGCGCCGTCGAGCATCGCCAGGTTGGCGCCTTCGCCGTTCGGGGCCACCAGGTGCGCGGCGTCCCCGATCAGGGTCACCCCCGGCACCCGGTCCCATTCGTGCCCGACGGGCAGGGCGTAGAGGGGACGCAGGACCGGCGCGGTGTCCCCGTCGGTGATCAGGGCCGTGAGCTCCGGCGCCCACCCGTCGAACTCCCCCGCGATCCGCGCGGCGGCTGCGGCCGGATCGGTGAAGTCAACCTCCTTGAACCATTCCTGAGTCCTCGTCAAGTTCACGTAGGTGTGCAGGGTTTCGCCCCTCTCCCGGTGGGCGAAGATCTCCGCGCCCGGCGAGGGTGCCATCATCGACCCGCCGCCGACCGCTCGCGCCGCGGCCGGATGCCGGGTCTCCGCGTCGAACAGGTAGGTCTCCACGAACGACGTGCCCGTGTACTCGGGGGTGACGTCGGAGAGCAGCGGCCGCACCCGCGACCACGCGCCGTCCGCGCCGACCAGCAGGCTCGTGACGATCGTGCTGCCGTCACCGAACGCCACCTCGTGGCGGCCCTCGCCGAGGGCACGGGCGGCGGTGACCTTGTGCCCCCACCGGACGGTGCCGTCGGGCAGCGAGTCGAGCAGGACCTGCCGCAGGTCGGCGCGCTGCACCTCGGGGCGTCCGCCCGTGCCGTCGTCGGCCTTGTCGAGCAGGACGGTGCCGTCCCGGTCGAGGATCCGCATCGCCTGGCGGCCCTCCAGGACGACGGCGCGGAACTCGTCCATCAGGCCGGCGGCGTCGAGGGCGAGCTGCCCGTTGTAGTCGTGGATGTCGAGCATCCCGCCCTGCGTACGCGCCGTCGGGGAGACCTCGGCCTCGTAGACCGTGGCCGGGATGCCGTGAACGTGCAGGACGCGGGCCAGCGTGAGTCCGCCGAGTCCGGCACCGATGATCGTGACGTGGGTGTCCATGAATTGGCTCCTCGGGTTCGAGCCGCCCGGTGGGTTCCGGCGGCCGTCTCCGGAAACTTCGCAGACCCCGCCCACAGCCGACCGGCAGCCGGCCCACACCCGACCGGCAGCCGACCGACAGCCCTCCGTCATCCGACCGTCACCGCGCACCGGCCCGGACGCCCTCAGCCCGCGACGACCGCGTCCCACTGGCGCCGGGTCGGACCGTCGTGCTTCGGCGAGAAGTCCGGGTTCGCGTCCAGCCAGGCGGTGACGTGCCGGTCCACTTCGTCGGTGCCGTAGGCGTCGCCGGCCGGTCGCAGGAGATGGCGTACCTGGGCCCGGGCCCTCATGACGACGGGATCGTCGAAGGCGCAGGCGGCCACCGCGGCGGCCCGCCGGTCCGGGGGCGGCGCGTTCTCGGCGAGGCGCTGCTCGTTGACGCGGTCGGCCGCCACCTGGTCGTCGAACCACGGGCGCAGGACCTGCCGCGTCCAGGCGTGGTAGTCGGCGGGGTCCCGGGCGATCCGGTCGACATGGGTGGCGAGGTACTGGGCGGCGCGCAGGCAGAGGGCCGCACCGTGACCCAGGGTGGGGTTGGTATGGACGAGGCTGTCCCCGGCGTTGACCAGACCGGTGACGACGGGTCCGTCCTCGTCGCTGAGGGACGTCCAGCGGTTGTCCAGGCCGGCCATCGCCAGGACGGCCGACTGCGGTTCGGGGTCCAGGTCGAGCCAGGCGGCGGTGGCGGGGAAGCGGCGGGCGGCGGCCTCGAACACGGCGGGGTCGGTGAGCGCGCCGCGGGTCGGATCGCCCGTGGAGAGCACCAGGTTCACCGCGAAGGTGTCGTTGTCGGACGGGAAGACACCGGCGAGCGCGAACGGTGCGGCCGAACCGTTGGCCACCCGCCCGGGGTGGCGCGGGCCGTCCGCCCGCAGACGGTACCAGCGGCACAGGTAGGCGATCCCGGTGCGGTGGCTGTCGACCACGGGCGGACGGCAGCCTGCCTCGATCAGCCAGGCGGGCACCGGCGAGCGACGGCCGGACGCGTCGACGACGAGGTCGGCCCCGTGCGCTTCCGCGCCCACCCGCACGCCGGTGACCCGGGCGGGGCGGCCCTCCTCGACGGTGAGGGCGCTCACCCGGCAGCCCCGCCGCACGTCGACGGTGCGTTCCCGCTGGACGGCCGCGGTCAGGGCGGCCTCCAGCACGATGCGCCGGGTGCGCAGGGTCACCAGGTCCTCGTCACCGTCGCGATGCGGCGGATGCTCGCCGAACCAGTCGAACTCGTGGTACTCCCGGGCTCCGCGCGCCAGCAGGTCCGCGTAGACGTCGGGGGCCTCGGTGCGCAGCACGGCGCGGACGGGTGCGAGGAGCGAGTGGGGCTGGACGGCCTGCGGTATCCGGGGCCTGGCCCAGTGGAAGAAGTCGCGGTCCAGGTCCTCGCCGGCCTGTCGCGCGTCCTGCTCGAACACGGTGACCGCATGGCCCCGCCGCCCCAGCATCAGCGCCGTCCCCAGCCCGCCGATGCCCCCACCGATCACCGCAACCCGCGCCACAGAGCTTCCCTTCGCGTCGTGTTGCGAAACGATCTTACTGCTTGATGATCTCCGTTCGACGACCGGCACCCTCCCCCGCGGCTCGGAGAGCGGGCCGCGGGGGAGGGTGCCGGGACGGGTGCGGGGGACGACTGCGGGGCGGACCGAGTCGCACGGCGCGCCGGACCGCGAAGTCCCGCTGGGGCGCAACGGTGCGCCCCAGCGGGAGATCCGACGGATCAGCGCGTGCAGCTGATCGCGGCGTTGGCCCCGTAGTAGCCGGGGGCGAGCCGGTAGGAGTCGGCGTAGAGCAGCACGCACTGCTCGTTGAGGAATCCGCTGATCAACGCGCTCCGGCGGGCCGTCTTCTCGGCCTCCCGCTTGGCCTCCTTGGGGCTGTTCTCGTAGGCGGAGCCGGTGAAGTTCCGCGTCTCCTGCACGCGGGCGTCGGCGTGCGCGACGGTCGGCGCGAGCACGGCGAGGCCCGCGAGAACGACGGCAGCCCCACTCCGGGCGAGCATCGAGGTCATGTCGGTATCTCCTTCTGGGTGGACATCGGTGGGGTTCAGCGCTGGCAGAACAGGCTGGCGACGGCGGCGTACACGCCGCCGCCGACCGACCGGACGTCGGTGGCGCGGACGTGGCACTGGCTCGCCTGCCAGCCGGCCGACTGGGCGACCGCGCGGGCCGTGCGGACCGCGCCGTCCACCGCCTGGGACGGCGAGGTGCCGACCCCGTTGCCGGTGAACGTCCTTACCTCGGACAGGACGTCGGGGTTCGCGTACGCGCCTCCCGCGACGGCCTCGGCTCCGGCCGGGGCCGCCTGGGCGGACGCGGTTCCTGCGGCGAGGCACGCCGAGGCGGCGAGGGCCACGGCGAGGGGACGGAGACGGAACGCGGACGAGCGGCCCACGGGAACTCCTCGGTCGTCGGTTCGGCGGTCACGGGAACGGTCGACGCGCACGGACCCGGCCGGTGTCGGCTCCGCGGTACGGGCCGCGTCCCTCCCGCGTCCGGACCGCGCCGCCAAGGGCACACCGGCCGTGGCCCCCGTCCGTCCCCCAGGTCCCCCACGTCCCCCACGTCCGCCGGCCGCCGTCACCGCGCCGCGGACCGCCTTCGGCCATCTCGTCCGGGTTCTCATCCGGGTCTCTCCTCTCGCTTGCGTCCTTCGGCCGCCACCCCCGCGTGAAGGCCCCTCGACACCGGGAGGAGGGGCAGGTCCGCGGGCGTCGGTCGTGCGGTGGTGGCCCTGACCGCACGCTAGTTCCGTACGTCGGCCGCCCGTCAGCCGCCCGTTCGGGGGGCTTGCCGATCGGCCGCCCGTCTGCAACCTCACCCGCACCCGAGAGTCAACTTGACGGCGTGTCACTCCCGGGGCGGGACACCGCCGGCGGTACGGTGCGTCAAGCAACGAACCCGGCACGACAGGGGGTGTTCGTGGGCGGCTCCGGGGGGAACGGCTCGCAGACGCTGGAGGAGCTACGGGGGGCGCTGGCCGCCCATCGGCTGGTCAACCTGACCGGCCCGCTCGGGGTCGGGAAGTCCCGACTGGCAGCACGGCTGGACGGCACGACAAGGATCGACCTCGACCTGCCCCGCGCGCTGTCCGAGCTGCGCCGGGCCCTGGCCGACCCGGCCACCGCACACCGCACGCTGGTGATCGACGGCGTCGACGGCCGGCAGCGGCGGGAGGCGGTGAGCGCCGCACTGGACGAGGACACGGCCGCCCGGCGCCCGAGCCTGGTCGTCGTCAGCCGCCGGCCGGTCCTGGCCGATCCGCGCTGGACACACCCCCACATCGCCGCCCTCGCCCTGCCACCGGCCTGCGACGGTCGCATCACCACCATGGCGGCGGCCGTCGAGTCCCAGGAAGGACGGGCGCTGGCCGTTCGACTCGCGGGCGGCATCCCGCTGCTGGCGGACGCCGCCTGCCGCGCCCTGGCCTGCTCCCCGCCACCGGCATCCCCCGGTGCGATCGCCGACCAGCTCGCCGAGGTGATCCTGGAGCGCCTCGGCCGCGAACTGCCCGGCCGGCGGTGGCGACACGCACTGCGGACACTCGCCACCGTGCGGGCCGCGGACGAGGAGCTCCTCCCGGGAGGTCCCGACCAGTTCACCCGGCTCGCCGCGCTCAGCATCGTCGAGCGCGGCGCCCTCGGACTGCGGATCACCGAGCCGTACCGAACGATCCTCGAACTCGCCTACCGCTGGCGCCGGCCGCAAGCGCACGAGAGTGCCCGCAGCCACGCCCGCGACTACCGCCTCACCCTCCTCGGCCGCGCCCACCACGGCCGGGAGCGTGCCGAACTCGCCGACCACGGGCTCTTCCTCACCGGCCATCCGCTGCTGCGCCGCGAACTCTTCCCCGCCGGCGAACGCACCGTGGGCTTCCGCACCGCCCTCGCCACGGACGGCGACGACATCGCCCGGCTGATGCACGAGTGGGCCCTCCACAGCGGCTTCGACCCGCGCCGCTGCGAACGCCTCACCGAACGCTGGGCCGCCGACGACATCTCCGCCTTCCACCTCGCCCACGACCGCGACGGCCGGGCGATCGGGGTGGCCAACCTGATGCCGATCGGCGCGCGCACGGCCGACGGCGTGGAACCGCTGCTCCAGCAGCACAGCGGAACCCTGACCGGCGGCGGGCTGTTCCTCGGCGCCGCGCACTGCCGCGACCCGGCCGCGCGCGCCCACCTCCTGCGCCACGTCCTACGGCAGGGCGTCGAAGCCGGACGCCTCGTCGTCTCGACCGCGAGCCCCGACTACCAGAACCTGATCCGCGGCCTCGGTTTCCGTGGGCACGGCGGAATCCGTGACGACGTCTACCGCTGCGGCCGGAACCCGGAAGTCTTCAGCAACGACCTGGCGGCCACCGCCCTGCCGGACTGGCTCGGCCGGATCGCCAGGGGTGACGCGCCCGAGCCGGGACCCGGCCCGTCCGGCACACCGCGCCTGTCCCCCAAGGAACTTCGCATCCTGCTCGACTACACGTCGGGCATGACGCTGGACTCCGCGGCCCGCCGCGCCGGCATCACCCCGAACACGGCCAAGGACTACCTCGGCAGGGTCAAGGCCAAGTACCGGGCGGCGGGGCGGCCCACCCACACCAAGATCGACCTCGCCCGGAGAGTCCGCGAGGACCGGCTCGACCACTCCTGATCCGGGCGCCTGACCGAGAAGCGGTCACGTCGCGCGGGAGCCGGCTGAGGACCGGGGCGAGTCGGCGGGTCGCGAGGATGATCATCGACCGCTTCGCCACGGCCTCGTGGTGTTCGGGCAGCCGCTCGTAGTCGCGGACACAGCCTGGACCCGTTCCGGGCTCACCTACCCTCAAGCCGTTCATGGAGCTCCTCGGCGAATCGTGTCCGGTAGACGCCGTGGACGATGGCCCCGGGAGACTGGTAGCCCCGGTGCTCAGGGTCCGAGACATCCTCGTCCCACGGCGCCGTGCCTTCGGGAAGCAACGGAGCACGGCCCAGATACATCTGAGCGACTTCTTCCAGCCGTAGTTCACCCGCCACCACCGAGCTCCACAGCCCGTGGCCCTGCCCGACGACCCACAGGCACAGATCCTCGGTGCTGTCCTCGGACCAGACGTCCCCGTCCACGCTCAGACCTTCCGAGAAGTCGGCCAGCGACTCCGCCGCGGACTCGTACGCGAGCGCGAAGGCTTCGAGCACCTCCCGCGAGGGGGACTCCAACCACAACTCCAGGGCAGACAGACGCGGTCGTGTCGCTTCCAGGACCTCCCAGAACCAATCAGGAACATGATCCGGTCCCATCGCGGCTCCTGGGTCGACGGCTGCGGTACTCGCCCGACCGTACAGCGCGATGGAGTTCCCCGGACACTCCCGGACCTCATCGTCGGCGAACGGCGCCGGCCACCTGCACCGCCACCGGTCCTACCGCCAGGCACCGAGACGACCTGGTCACCGGCATCTCCCGCAGCAGGGCCGGACGTGCGACGCCCGGCCGCCGGTGAAGGGACGTCACGCCGGCCGGGCTCTGAGCCGTGGCGGGACGGGCCCGGACGGCGAGAGGGGGGAAACCCGCCGCCGGACCACGCTGTGCCCACCCGGACCCTCTCCTCACCCCGATCCGCGCGGACAAACATCCGGATTCTCCGACCGGCCGTGCAGGACACCCGGCCGCGGCGAAGACGGCTGCACCCGCCGGCCCGGGCCGACCGGGCCGACCGGGCCGGGCCGAAATCCGTTGAGGACGGTGCTACTTGCTCTCCAGCCTCCCCAGCGGGTCGGTGCTCTCCGCCAACGCGGCGGCCGCCGTCCGCCAGGCCGCGTCCCCGGGGTGGAGGGCACTGCGCAGGAAAGCGGTCGTGAGCTGCTGGACCAGAGCGACCCGGGCCGGGCTCTCGTCGGTGGTCTCGGCGACCTCGTACCCGGGGATGCCCCCGAGCGAGTGCTCCGCCCCGAAGAGGGTGAGCAGGCTCTTGCGTCCCGGGCTGTGGGTGTACGGGTCGGTGGACCAGTCCGGTCCGCGCGTGGACAGGTGGGACTGGTCGCGGTCGCCTGCGACGATGAGGGCCGGTGCGGCCATGGCGTCGAAGGACGGCCGCATGAAGGGGAAGTGCTCGGCGGCGAAGGGGACCAGGTCGTCCCCCAGGCCGGCCGGTGCCAGCAGCACACCTGCCGTGACGCGGGCGTCCGTCATGTCCTCGCCGGGGACGCCGTCGGGGTCCAGGACGCGCGCGCCCAGCAGTGTGCTCGCCGTCTGGGCTCCCCAGGAGTGGCCGGCCACGGCGATGCGGCCGTGGTCGACGCGCCCGCCGAGGCCCGGCACGGCGGCCTCCAGCACCTGGAGCCCGTCCATGACGCGGGTGAGGTCCTCGACGCGCAGGCGCCAGATCCTCGGCGTGCGCGGGTCCTCGGCCGGCAGACCCAGTGTCCGGGAGTCGAGGTGGGTGGGCTGGACGACGACGAAGCCCTGGGCCGCCCAGTGGTCCGCCAGCGGGGCGTAGCCGTCCATCGACCAGCCGAAGCCGTGCGAGAAGAGGACGACGGGCAGATCGCTGCCGGTCACGGGCGCGGACACACGGACCTGGAGGTCGTCACCGCGGCCCGGGGCGGGCAGGACGAGCGGTTTCGCGGACGACACCACGGTGGGCGTACCGGTGGCGGTGGAGTCGGACATGGAAGGACCTTCCGTTCGGACTTCTCGCAACGTGGGGTTCGGGTGGGCCCGGGCAGCTGGTCGCACCGCGGGCCGGGCCGGTCGGGGAGCCGTTTCGCGCGCGGCCGCGTCGGCAGCGGTGTCGGCGCAGCGGGTGTCGGTGGCAGCGTCCGGTCACGTCCGGGTGGAGCGCGAGCGCGGCGGACGGCTTGGTCGCCGGCCTCCGGGTCTGCCATCATGAGCAAAACGGAACCTCGTTCCGCAAACGATACGGAACGTCGTTCCGTATCGCAAGGCTCACGAGAGGAACGCCACGGTGGGTGACAGCGGTCAGGGCACCGGAACCACACCCGAGTCGAAGCGCAAGGACGTCCGGCGCAACCAGCAGACCCTGCTGGACGCGGCCGCCGCGGTCTTCCTCACCTCGGGCGTGGACGCACCCGTACGCGACATCGCCGCCGAGGCCGGCGTCGGAACAGGCACGATCTACCGGCACTTCCCCACCCGGGCGGACCTGGTCATCGCCGTCTACCGCCACCAGGTCGAAGCCTGCGCCGAAGCCGGGCCGGCCCTGCTCGCGGCGGGCCCGACCCCGCACGCCGCCCTCGGACGGTGGCTCGACCTCTTCGTCGACTTCCTCGTCACCAAACACGGCCTGGCAGCCGCACTCCAGAACGACACCAGCGGCTTCGAGGCACTGCACGCCCACTTCCTCGACCGCCTGCTGCCGGTGTGCACCCAGCTCCTCGACGCAGCCGTCGCCGGCGGAGAGATCTCCGACGACCTCGACGCCTACCAGCTCATGCGCGGCATCGGGAACCTCTGCATCGGCGCCGACAGCGACCCCCGCTACGACGCGCGCCCGCTGGTCGCGCTCCTCGTCGCAGGGCTGCGCCGCCCGCACTGACGACGGCGTCCGCCCACCGCCCGCCCACGGCCGTGCGGGGTCGAGGCCGCTTCCGCCCTCGACCCCGGCGAGCGGGGACGACTCACGAACCGGCGGCGGCCCCCCCCGCCCCCACCAGTGCCGGCCGGGGCGCCCGCGTCTGGGCGGAGGCCCCCCCGCAGGCCCCGAACAACGCCCCCCCCGCGGCGGGGGGGAG
>NZ_JBEXNT010000128.1:0-468 GCF_040611255.1 Kitasatospora sp. NPDC002965
ACCCTTACCTGCTCTTCCGCTTTATGTTGTGTTGTGTGTGGTTTTCTTTGGTGTTCTTTACCTATCTCACGCGGCGCCCCCCGCTTTGGGCGGGGGCCGCGGCTTTTTTGTGTTGTAAGTGCGTGTGTACGGCCGGCACGGGACTTCCGCCCAGGCGCGAGGTGCCCGGGGATGTCGGACAATGGAGAAGGTGCGCGGCCAGGAGGCCGGCGCCGAACCGCGTGAGGGCAGTGGTGTCGCCCGGTCCGCGGTGTAGCTGAAGCAGCAGAAGGAGTCACCACAATGTCGAACCAGCCCCAGGACCGTCCCGAGCGTCGATCGGACGACGGCCGCGGCTACGAGCCCCGGTCTCGCGGGGGCTGGTCCAACGACCGTGGTCCTCGCCGCGACGACCGTGGTGGTGACGGCCCGCGCCGTGACGACCGTGGCGACCGAGGTGGCAGTGGCGGCGGCTTCCGTGGCCGTGAC
>NZ_JBEXNT010000128.1:568-875 GCF_040611255.1 Kitasatospora sp. NPDC002965
GACCGCCCCTCGGGTGGTAGCGGTGGCGGTTACCGTGGCCGTGACGACCGTCCGTCCGGTGGTAGCGGTGGCGGCTTCCGTGGCCGTGACGACCGCCCCTCGGGTGGTAGCGGTGGCGGTTACCGTGGCCGTGACGACCGTCCGTCCGGTGGTAGCGGTGGCGGCTTCCGTGGCCGTGACGACCGTCCGTCCGGTGGTAGCGGTGGCGGTTACCGTGGCCGTGACGACCGCCCCTCGGGTGGTAGCGGTGGCGGCTTCCGTGGCCGTGACGACCGTCCGTCCGGTGGTAGCGGCGGTGGGTTCCGTC
>NZ_JBEXNT010000128.1:973-26810 GCF_040611255.1 Kitasatospora sp. NPDC002965
TCGCGATGACCGTCCGTCCGGTGGTTTCGGTCGTGACCGTGACGACCGTGGTGGTAGCGGTGGCGGCTTCCGTGGCCGTGACGACCGCCCGTCCGGTGGTAGCAGTGGCGGTTACCGTGGCCGCGACGACCGTCCGTCCGGCGGTAGCGGCGGTGGGTTCCGTCGCGATGACCGTCCGTCCGGTGGTTTCGGTCGTGACCGTGACGACCGTGGTGGTAGCGGTGGCGGCTTCCGTGGCCGTGACGACCGCCCGTCCGGCGGCAGTGGCGGCGGTTACCGTGGCCGCGACGACCGCCCCTCGGGTGGTTTCGGTCGTGACCGTGACGACCGTGGTGGCAGTGGCGGCGGCTACCGTGGCCGCGACGACCGCCCGTCCGGTGGCTTCGGCCGTGACCGCGACGACCGTGGCGGCTTCCGTCGTGACGACCGCCCCTCCGGCGGCTTTGGTCGTGACCGCGACGACCGCTCGTCGGGTGGCAGTGGCGGTGGGTTCCGTCGTGACGACCGTCCGTCCGGTGGTTTCGGTCGTGACCGCGACGACCGCCCGTCGGGTGGCAGTGGCGGCGGCTTCCGTCGTGACGACCGTCCGTCCGGTGGTTTCGGTCGTGACCGCGACGACCGCCCGTCCGGTGGCGACCGCGGTGGCTTCCGTCGTGACGACCGCCCCTCCGGCGGCAGCAGCGGTGGCTTCCGTCGTGACGACCGCCCCTCGGGCTTCCGTCGTGACGACCGTGACGACCGTCCGCGTCGTGACGACCGCCCGTCCGGTGGGTTCGGCCGGGACGACCGTGGTGGCGACCGCGGCGGTTACCGTGGCCGCGACGACCGCCCCTCGGGTGGTAGCGGCGGCGGCTTCCGTGGCCGCGACGACCGCGGTGGCGACCGGGGTGGCTACCGTGGCCGCGACGACCGCCCGTCCGGCGGCGGCTACGGCCGTGACCAGGACGACCGCCGCGGCAACTACGAGCCCGTCAAGCGCCTGCCGATCCCGGAGGACGTCACCGGCTTCGAGCTGGACGGGGACGTCCGCCAGGAGCTCAAGAGCCTGCCCAAGACGCTCGCCGACGATGTCGCCCGCAACCTGGTGATGGTCGCCCGCCTGCTCGACAGCGAGCCGGAGGAGGCCTACCAGTACTCGCGCGTCGCGCTGCGGCTCGCCTCCCGCGTCCCCGCCGTCCGTGAGGCCGCCGGTTTCGCCTCGTACATGACCCAGCGTTACTCGGAGGCGCTGACCGAGTTCCGCGCCGCCCGCCGGATGACCGGCCGTGCCGACCTGTGGCCGGTGATGGCGGACTGCGAGCGCGGTCTGGGCCGCCCGGAGCGGGCGCTGGCGATGGCCGGCGAGCCCGAGGTCAAGCAGCTGGACAAGGCCGGCCAGGTCGAGATGCGTCTGGTCTCGGCCGGTGCGCGCAGTGACATGGGGCAGTTCGACGCCGCCGTCGTCACCCTGCAGAGCCCGGAGCTGGCCTCCAGCGCCGTGCACCCGTGGACCGCGCGACTGCGGTACGCGTACGCCGAGGCGCTGATCGCGGCCGACCGTGCCGACGAGGCCCGCGACTGGTTCGTCAAGGCGACCGAGGCCGACACCGAGGGTTCGACCAACGCCGCCGAGCGTCTGGCCGAGATCGACGGCCTGGAGTTCGTGGACGCGCTCGACCCGGAGCTGGCGGACGACGACGAGCCGGCCGACAAGCCCGTGGCGAAGGCCAAGAGCAGCGGCGGTTCGACGGACGAGCGCGAGATCTTCGAGGACGAGGAGGACGTCGAGGAGTTCTACGACGACGACGACCTCGAGATCGACGAGGACTTCGACGGCGTCGTGCCGGAGCGGGCCGAGGACGCCAAGTAGTCGGCAGCGGATGCCGTAGGACCGAGTGAGGCCCTGCCGCACCCCGGGATTTCCCGGAGTGCGGCAGGGCCTCACTGCTTTCCGGTGACTTCCGCTCCCGGGGCTCAGCCCAGTTCGAGGTTGCGCAGGACCAGCCCGGTGGCCGGTTTCGGGCCGAAGGACGTGGACTTGCGGGGCATGGTGACGCCCTGCTCGGCGAGCCGGCGGACCACGCTCTCGCGCACCGGGTGCAGCAGCACGGCGGTACCGCCGCTGCGGGCGGCCTCGCGTTCGGCGGCAGTGGCGGTGTGCAGGTAGCCGATGTCGTCCGGCCCGTCGGGGACCCGCCAGGTGTGGTCGAGCAGGGTGGCGTGCAGGACGGTCGCGTCCAGGTGGCGCCACTCCTCGGGCTTGTCCTGCGGCACGGTGGCGTCGAGCAGGGCCTCGTCGGGCTCGCCGACCAGCCAGTAGACGCCGTCCCCGCCGGTGAGCACGAAGCCGCTGCCGCCGTGTTGCTTCTGCTCGGCCAGGGCCTGCAGCGCGGTGTCGAGCGGGCCGGGGATCTCCTTGACCTGCCACTGGTCGCCGAGCTTCTCCAGGGCCTCGGTCACCGGAAGGCGGTACAGCACCCGGTGGATCGCCCGGACCCGCAGGGGGTAGCGGGCGGTGTCGACCAGCAGGACCAGGCCGCGGTCCCAGGGGCTGCGCGGGAGGTGGCGGTGCTCGCGCTGGAGCCGCAGGTACATCTCCCAGCGGTGGTGGCCGTCGGCGATCAGCGCCCGGCAGGTGGCCAGGTCGCGGGTGATCTCGGCGATCTCGGCGGGGTCGGTGACGGCCCAGAGCCGGTGGTGGGTGCCGTCGGAGGTGGTCGTGGTGAGCACGGGGCCGCCCAGGACGGCCCGTTCGACCACGCCTGCCGCCCGGCCGTCGCCGCGGTAGGTGAGCAGCAGCGGTTCGAGGTTGGCCCGGGTGGTGCGCATCAGCCCGACGCGGTCGGCGACCGGGCGGGGCATCACGTCCTCGTGCGGGAGGACCACGCCGGCCTCGCTGCCGCTCACCGCGAGGGCGCCGATCAGGCCGCGCTGCAGCAGCTCGGGGGTGTCGTCGCCGGCGGGTACCCGCTGCTCGTAGACGTAGAGCGCCGGCTCGGGGTCGGCGGCCAGGACGCCCTCGCGTTGCCACTCGCGCAGCAGCCGGGCGGCGTGCCGGTAGCGGGTGTCGCGGTCGGGGCGGTCCCCGGTGTCGTCGGGCTCGGGTCTCGGCAGGATCAGCCGGACCACGTTGTGCGGGTCGGCGGTCTCCAGGTCGAGCCGGCGGCCGGGGTCGACGACGTCGTACGGCGGTGAGGTCACGGCGGCCAGTGCGCCGACCCGGTCGGGGTCGTACCTCAGGCCGCGGAAGGGGGACAGGGACAGACCGGCGGTGGCGACGTGTCCGGGATTGCCGGGGCCGCCCTGCGGAGACTCCGCTCCGCTTTCTGCACTGGGTGAGCTCATTCTGGGCATCGTAATCGGGTACGCGTTGTTCAGAGATCGGAACACCCGTGCCGGTCCGGTGGGCGGGTGTCGTGACCGAGGGCGAGGTTCGGTGTGAACGATCGCAACGAGCGGATCGACGGGGCCGCCGGAGGCGGGGGCCTGCCGGAGCAGCAGGGGCGGCCGGGGGAGCCGGCCGGGGACGTCTACGAGTGGTTCCGCCGGGGCGGGAAGCTCCTCGCACAGGGCAACCCGGCGGCGGCCGAGCAGTTGCTGACCCGGGCGGCCGCCGCGGAGCCGGGCTCGCGCAGCATCCGGGAGATGCTGGCCCGGGCGCAGTTCGACGCCGGGTCGTACGCGGCGGCGCTGGAGAACTTCCGGGCCGTGGCCCTGGCCGATCCCTCGGACGACTACGCTCAGTTCGGCTGGGGGGTGGCGGCGGCGAGGCTCGGGGACTTCGAGACCTCCGCCGAGCACCTCTCGCTGGCCGTGGCGATGCGGCCGGACACCGACCACTACCGGGCCGCACTGCGGCAGACCCGGGCGACCCTGGCCGCCCGGGCCGGGGCGTTCGGCCCGCTGGTGCCGGGGGCGCCGGGCTATCTGGAGCCGCCGCGCGGCTCCGACGGCCCGTCGGAGCCCGCGGAGGCGGCCGGTAACCGGGCCTCCGCGCAGGAGCCGGGAACCAGGGAGAGCCGGGAACCGACCGATGAGCGGGACCGGCGTGCCGAGTGAGTCCGGTGTGACGCGCCCGACCGACGAGTACGACCGACGCGATGAGTGAGGTAGAGCAGGCATGACCGAGACGGCCACCACCGTACGACGGAGCGCCCCGGGCGGCAGCGAGCTGCCCTTGACCGAGGCGTACGACACGGCACTGCTGGACCTCGACGGTGTGGTGTACGCCGGACCGAACGCGATCGACCACGCCGTGGACTCGCTGGCGGTCGCCCGGGAGACGGGGATGCGGTTGGCGTACGTGACCAACAACGCGTCCCGTCCGCCCCGGGTGGTGGCGGCGCACCTGACCGAGCTGGGGGTGCCGGCCGAACCGGAGGACGTGATCAACTCCGCCCAGGCGGCGGCCCGGGTGCTCGCGGAGAAGCTGCCGGCCGGGGCGAAGGTCCTGCTGGTGGGCGGTCTGGGGCTGGAGGAGGCGTTGGCCGAGCGTGGCCTGCTGGCCGTCCGGACGCTGGCGGAGGAGCCGCAGGCGGTCGTCCAGGGCTTCGACGCCTCGGTGGGCTGGACGCACCTGGCGGAGGCCTCGTACGCGGTGCAGTCCGGGCTGCCGTGGGTGGCGTCCAACACGGACGTCACGGTGCCGACCGCGCGCGGGATCGCGCCGGGCAACGGGATGCTGGTCGCGGCGGTGCGTGCGGCGACCGGTGTGGAGCCGGAGGTGGCGGGCAAGCCGCTGCCGCCGATGCACCGGGAGACGGTGCTGCGGACGGGCGCGAAGCGGCCGTTGGTGGTCGGGGACCGGCTGGACACCGACATCGAGGGCGCCTTCAACGGCGGGGTGGACAGCCTGCTGGTGTTCACGGGGGTGACCACGGCCGGGCAGCTGCTGGCGGCGCCGGTCGAGCACCGGCCGACCTACCTGGCGGAGGACCTGCGCGGGCTGCTGACCGCGCATGCGCCGGTGGACGCGGTGGCCGGCGGCGGTTTCGGCTGCGGCGGCTGGGTCGCGGTGGCCGAGGACGGCGTGCTGCGTCTGGAAGGCGACGGGGCGGACCGCTGGGACGGGCTGCGGGCGCTCTGCGCGGCGGCGTGGACGGCGCTGGACGCGGCCGGCGAGCCGGTGGACGGGCGGAAGGCGCTGGCCGAGCTGGGGTTCTGAGCCGGTGCCCGCCGGGTCCGGACCGCAGCGTCGGTCCGGACCCGGTCGGACCCGGTCCGGCCGGGGTCAGAGCAGGGTGCGCAGCCGCAGGAGGTCGCGGAAGCCGGCCTCCAGCTTGATCCGGCCGCCCGCCCAGGCGGAGGCGAAACCGAGGCGTCCGCCGACCACCGCGACCAGGTCGTCGCTCGACATGGTGAGTCGTATGTCGGCTCTTTCGGTGGGGGCTCCGGGCGCGTGCCCGAGGTCCTGGATGCTGCCGTCGCGCAGCCGGCCGGTGAAGGTCAGGTCGAGGTCGGTGATCCGGCAGCTCAGCGAGCGGTCCAGTTCGGCGGCCTTGCGGACGTCGCCGTTGGACTTGGCGATGTTCCGGCTGAGCTGTTCGAGCGCCTCGCGGCACTCCTCGGCGTTGGCCATGGCGGCGGGTCCACTCCCCTGTACGGGCCGTGCTCGGCGGCGGGTGACTGGCGGCCACGGTACCGCAGGAGGGTTTTGGCGGTAGCGTCGTGGGTGGGATGCCCGGATTCGCCCGGGCACCGACGGCGTCGACGCGATGCGTGCAGGCGAATGGGAGGCACCCGGATGCTGCCGAAGACGGTGCGAGAAGCGGTGGAGGCCGCCGCCGTACTGGTGGAGGAGGTCGGCAAGCGGGTCCTCGGGACGGCGGCCGGTCTGCTGGAGAAGGGCGGGATCGACGTCACCGACGTGGAGCGCCGGCTGAACGAGCAGTTCCCGCCGTCGGCGCGGTCCCTGCAGACGCTGGCGGGCGAGGCGGTGACCGCCGGGCGGGCCGGGGTGGACCTGGCGGTCGGCGTGGCGCGCGGCGAGGTGGAGAAGGTCTTCGAGAGGGTCGGCGACCAGGTGACCAAGGTCGGTGTCGTGCTGGCCTACCTGGAGAGCAAGCTGCGCGAGGTCGAGGAGGACGGCGGGCCCCGGCCGGCCGAGCCCGGACCGGCGCCAGCGCCCCGGGCCGGCGGGCTGTTCGAGAACGGTTGGGAGGAGGAGCCTCCGGGCGCGGGTGTCGCGGCTGCGGCGGACGGGTCGGCGACGTCCGAGCGGATAGAGGTCGACGAGCCGGTGGAGGTCGACCCGCCGGTGCCGCCGAACGGGACGGCGGTTGCGGGGCCGTCGGCCGGGGGCGCGGCGGAGAAGCCGGCTCAGGGTGCGGCGGGGAAGACCGCGGCCGGAGCGTCCGCGGCCGACCGGAGCACGGTGGAGAAGCCCGCCGTGACGAGGGCGACCGCGAAGAAGGCCGCCGCCAAGAAGGCGGCGGCGAAGAAGACGGCGGCCGGGCCGGTCACGGCGGCCGGTGCCGGTACCGGGGACGCGGACGGGAAGCCCGCTGCGAAGAAGGCCGCCGCCAAGAAGACCCCGGTGAAGAAGACGGCGGTCAAGAAGACCGCGACCGCGAGGAAGGCGCCGCCGCGGGAGGCGAAGCAGCCCACCGGGCAGGAGCCGCCCGTCAAGCGGACCGCGACGAGGAAGACCACCGTCCGCCGGACCACCACCACGAAGAAGCCCGATGCCTGAGCCCGGCCCCGACCCCGTCCACGGCTCGGTGCCCGCGTCCGGGCCCTCGCCTGCGCTGCTCGCCGAGGAGCCGCTGCCGCTCGGCGTCGAGCTGACCCCCACCGGCCATCCGGCGGTGGACGCCGGCACGGCCCGGCTGGAGGCGTTGGACGGGGTGCCGACCGACGCGCACGTCCCGGTGTACGAAGATGTTCACCAGCGGCTCGCCGACACGCTGGCCGCCCTCGACCGGGACTGACCGGGCAACGAACCACCTGTAGGAGCTGAAACACCAGTGGCAGTGGCACGACGCCGACTCGACGCGGAGCTGGTCCGCCGCAAGCTGGCCCGGTCGCGGGAGCACGCCTCCGAGCTGATCGCGGCCGGCCGGGTGACCATCGGCGGCAGCACCGCGACCAAGCCGGCCACGCAGGTGGAGACCTCGGCGGCGGTCGTGGTGGCCGAGGACGAGAACGATCCCGACTACGTCTCGCGCGGCGGCCACAAGCTCGCCGGGGCGTTCGCGGCGTTCGTGCCGCAGGGCCTGGTCGTCGAGGGCCGGCGTGCGCTGGACGCGGGCGCGTCCACCGGCGGCTTCACCGACGTGCTGCTGCGGGCCGGTGCCGCCCACGTGCTGGCGGTGGACGTCGGCTACGGACAGCTGGCCTGGTCGCTGCAGAGCGACGAGCGGGTCACCGTGATGGACCGCACCAACGTGCGCGAGCTGACCCCGGAGCTGATCGGCGGCACCCCGGTCGACCTGGTGGTCGGCGACCTCTCCTTCATCTCGCTGGGCCTGGTGCTGCCGGCCCTGGCGGGCTGCGCCGCCGCGGACGCGGACCTGGTGCTGATGGTCAAGCCGCAGTTCGAGATCGGCAAGGAGCGCCTCGGCAGCGGCGGGGTGGTGCGCAGCCCGCAGCTGCGCGCCGAGATGGTGCGCCAGGTCGCCGGGCAGGCGTGGGCCCAGGGGCTGGGCGTGCGGGCGGTCACCGCGAGTCCGCTGCCCGGCCCGTCCGGAAATGTCGAGTACTTCCTCTGGCTGCGCCGGGACGCGCCGCAGCTGGACCCGGCGGAGGCGGACCGGGCCGTCGCCGAAGGCCCCCGATAGGCTGCTCTGCGGACGTCCGGTCCGTCATGCTGGGTGGCGCGGCCGTACCGGGCCGAGGGCGGCCCGGCGGCGTAGGGAGAGGGCAGCGGGCATGAGTGACGAACGTACGGTGTTCTTGATCGCGCACACCGGCCGCGAGACGGCGTTGCGCAGTGTCGAGGGCCTGGTGCACGGCCTGCTGAAGGCGGGGATCCGGATCAGGCTGCTGGCCGCCGAGGCGGTCGACCTGGACCTTCCGGACGGCGTGGAGCGGGTGGCCGGGGGGCCCGGCGCGGCGGACGGCTGCGAGCTGATCCTGGTCGCGGGCGGGGACGGTACGCTGCTGCGCGGCGCGGAGCTGGCGCGCGAGCACGGGTTGCCGATGCTCGGCATCAACCTGGGCCGGGTGGGCTTCCTCGCGGAGGCGGAGCGGGACGACCTGGCGGTGGTGGTCGAGCGGGTGGTGGACGCCGACTACGAGGTCGAGGAGCGGATGACGCTCGACGTGATCGTCCGGACCAACGGCGATGTGGTGCACCACGACTGGGCGTTGAACGAGGCGTCGATCGAGAAGGCGGCCCGGGAGCGGATGCTGGAGGTGGTGACCGAGGTGGACGGCCGCCCGGTCTCCAACTTCGGTTGCGACGGGGTGGTCTGTGCGACCCCGACCGGTTCGACCGCGTACGCGTTCTCCGGTGGCGGGCCGGTGGTCTGGCCGGAGGTGGAGGCGCTGCTGATGGTGCCGATCAGTGCGCACGCGCTGTTCGCCCGTCCGCTGGTGACCTCGCCGGACTCGGTGCTGGCGGTGGAGGTGCAGCCCAAGACGCCGCACGGGGTGCTCTGGTGCGACGGCCGGCGTTCCGTGGAACTGCCGGCCGGCGCCCGGGTGGAGGTCCGTCGCGGGCAGACGCCGGTGCGGCTGGCCAGGCTGCACCGGGCGCCGTTCACCGATCGACTGGTGGCCAAGTTCGCCCTCCCGGTGACGGGTTGGCGCGGCCGGGCCGACACCGGCTGACGGTCCGGCTGGTCCGAGGGGGCGTCAGACCGCCAGGGGGTGGCTCTCGTCGGCGCCGTGCCAGCGACCGCCGTCGGCGGCCCGGGCGGCGACGGCGGCGAGCCGTCGTACGGCGTCGGGCACGGCGGCGGCCGGCACGGTGAGCGGGATCCGGATGTGGTGCTCGAAGGCCCCGTCGGAGCCGAACCGGTTGCCGGCCGCGATCCGGACGCCGCCGTGCTCGCCGGCCCGGGCCAGGGCCGCGCCGGAGAGCGTGCCGGTGGAGACCCAGAACGCCAGGCCGCCGGGCGGGACGGCGAACCGCCACTGCGGCAGGTGCTCGCCCAGCGCGGTGGTGAGTGCCTCGGCGGTGTCCCGCAGCCGGGTCAGCTGGTGGGCGCGGACGGCCGGCAGCTGCTGCTCGCCGAGCAGCTCGGCGGCGATCAGCTGCTCCAGCACGGGGGCGCCGACGTCGCTGTAGACGCGCTCGGTGGCCAGCCGGCGGATCATCGCGGGCGCGGCCCGCACCCAGCCGATCCGCAGGCCGCCCCAGAGCAGCTTGCCGGCCGAGCCGACCGTGACCACCTGGGCGGAGCGGTCCAGTGCGGCGGTCGGGCGGGGCACGCCGGTTCCCTCGGGGACGCCCCAGCCGAGTTCGGCGGTGGTCTCGTCGACCAGGACCACCGTGCCGGCGGTCCTGGCGGCGGCCAGCAGTGCGCGCCGCTGCTCCTCGCCGACCAGGGCGCCGGTCGGGTTGTGGAAGTCCGGGATCACGTACGCGACCCGGGGCGCGGCGCCGCTCAGCACCCGGCGCCACTCGGCGAGGTCCCACTCCGGCCGCGGTGACCCGCCCGGTCGGCCCCGGAGGATCCCGCCCGGCGCGGCCCGGTCCGGTGTCCGCGCGGCTCCGCGGCGGGGTGCGCCCGACCAGGCGTAGGGCACGGGGACCAGGCGGGCCTCGTTGATCCGCAGCGCCTGGAGGGTGTGCGCGTAGCTGGGCGCCTCCACGGCGACCCGGTCGCCGCGGCCGATCAGCACCCGCTGCACCAGGTGCAGGGCGCCCATCGCGCCGATGGTGATCAGGATCTGGTCGGGGGTGGTCGGCAGTCCGCGCTCGGTGTAGCGGCGGGCCACCGCCTCGCGCAGGACCGGGACGCCGGTGGGGTAGTGGCCGTGCCCGGCGGCGTACGCGGGCAGCTGCTCGACGGCCCGCGCGGCGGCCTCGGAGAGGAAGGGCTGCGGGGCGGGCAGGGCGGCCACCCCGAGGTCCAGGGTGCGGCCCTGCTCGTCCGGCGGCACCGGGTGCAGGGCGTCGCTGGGCGGTGCCGCGCCTTCGGGCAGGGCGGTCCAGCTGCCGGAGCCGCGCCGGCTGTGCAGGTAGCCCTCGGACCGCAGGGCCTCGTACGCGGTGGCGACGGTGGTGCGGCTGAGCTGCAGGGCGAGGGCCAGCTCGCGTTCGGCCGGCAGCCGGGCGCCGACCGGGAGGCGGCCCTCGGAGACCAGGAGCCGGACCTGGCCGGCGAGCGTCCGGTACGCGGGCCGGCGGGCGGCGGCCGGTTCGGGCAGCCGGGCGGTGGCCAGCAGCCGGGCGAGTGCCGGGGGAGTGACGGTGGTCTGCCAGTCGGCCATGGCTCATCAGTCCACTTGCTCGTGATTGGCCCTGGAGCGGGCGCTATTGGCCTGGCCATCATGACAGGGCGGCCATCGAGTCCGCCACCGCCGGGGCGGCACCCCCGGACGTGCAGCACCACCCGCCGGAGATTCCATGGCCACCACGACCACGCCCCCGACCACCACGCCCCCGACCACCACGCCCCCGACCGCGACGCCCCCGACCGCGACGGCCGCCCCGGAACGACCCGGGCTCGCCGTCCGGGTGCTCGGCGACACCCACGCGCTCGGCCGGCGCCTCCCACAGCTCCTTGTCGGCCTGGTGCTCTACGGCGCCAGCATGGGCCTGATGCTCCGCTCCGGGCTCGGCCTCGACCCCTGGGACGTCTTCCACCAGGGCCTGCAACGCACCGTCGGCCTCTCCGTCGGCGCCTGGGTCACCATCTGCGGCGCGCTGGTGCTGCTGCTCTGGATCCCGATGCGCCAGCTCCCCGGCGTCGGCACGGTCGCCAACGTGCTGGTCATCGGTGCCGCCATGGACCTCACCCTGCGCGTCGCCGGCAGCCCCGGCCCGCTCGCGGCCCGGATCGCACTGATGGTCGGCGCGATCGTCCTCAACGGCCTCGCCACCGGCCTCTACATCGGTGCCCGGCTCGGCCCGGGCCCGCGCGACGGTCTGATGACCGGCCTGCACCGGCGTACCGGCCGCTCGCTGCGGCTGCTTCGCACCGGGATCGAACTGACCGTGCTGGCCGCAGGACTCCTGCTGGGCGGCACCGCCGGCGTCGGCACCGTCGCGTACGCGCTGGCCATCGGCCCACTCGCGCAGTTCTTCCTGCCCTGGTGCACCGTGCCGACCGCCGCCGGGTCCGCCGCGCGTGTCGCGCCGGGAAACGCCACCCAAACCCCCACGTAAACGCCCTGGAACGGATGAACTTCCGGGCATCGAGTTGCCGCGCGTCGTTGTCGCTCGTCGCGCACCGGGTGCGGAACCTCGTAAGGTCGTCTCCGTGTTGGACGAGATGCGGATACGGGATCTTGGGGTCATCGACGACGCGGTGGTCGAACTCGCCCCCGGCTTCACCGCCGTGACCGGCGAGACCGGCGCCGGAAAGACCATGGTGGTGACCAGCCTCGGCCTGCTGCTCGGCGGTCGCGCCGACCCGGGCCTGGTGCGCAACGGCGCCGGGCGCGCGGTCGTCGAGGGCCGCCTCGAACTGCCCGAGGGCTCCCCGGCGGCGGCCCGGGCCCTGGAGGCCGGCGCGGAACTCGACGACGGCGCGCTGCTGATCAGCCGGACCGTCTCCGCGGAGGGCCGCTCCCGCGCCTTCGTCGGGGGCCGGGCCGTCCCGGTCGGCCTGCTCGCCGAGATCGGCGAGGACCTGATCGCGGTGCACGGCCAGACCGACCAGCAGCGGCTGCTCCGCCCGGCCCGCCAGCGCGGCGCCCTGGACCGGTACGCCGGCGGGACCGTCGCCGAGCCGCTGGCCCGCTACCGCGAGGTCTACCGGCGGCTGCGCGAGGTCTCCGCGACCCTGGAGGAGCTGACCACCCGGGCCCGCGAGCGCGCCCAGGAGGCCGATCTGCTCCGCTTCGGGCTGGACGAGGTCGCTGCCGCCGAACCGGTCGCCGGGGAGGACGCGGAGCTGTCCGCCGAGGCCGAGCGGCTCGGCCACGCCGATGCGCTCTCCTCCGCCGCCACCCTCGCGCACGCCTCGCTGGCCGGCGACCCGGCCGACCCGGAGGCGCTGGACGCCGGCACGCTGGTCGCCCAGGCCCGCCGCGCCCTGGACGCCGTCCGCCACCACGACGAGCGGCTCGCCGCCCTCGCCGACCGGCTCGACGAGGTCGGCTACCTGCTCGCCGACGTGGCCGGCGACCTGGCCGGCTACGCCGACGACCTGGACGCCGACCCCGTCCGGTTGGCGGGTGTCGAGGACCGCCGGGCCGTCCTGGCCCAGCTGCTGCGCAAGTACGGCGGCCCGGAGAACTCCCTGGCCGAGGTACTCGTCTGGGCCGAGGCCGGCGCCGGCCGGCTCGCCGAGCTCGACGGCGACGACGACCGCATCGACGAGCTCGGCGCCCAGGAGACCGCGCTGCGCGCCGAGCTCGCCGACCTCGCGACCGAGGTCTCGGCCGCCCGCCAGGCCGCCGCCGGCCGCTTCGCCGGGGCCGTCTCCGCGGAACTCGCCGAACTCGCCATGCCGCACGCCCGGGTGACCTTCGCGATCAGCCAGGTCGACGACCTGTCCGGGATCGAGGTCGAGGGCCGGACGGTCGCCTACGGCCCGCACGGCGTGGACGAGGTCGAGGTGCTGCTCGCCCCGCACCCGGGCGCCCAGGCGCGTCCGATCGCCAAGGGCGCCTCCGGCGGTGAGCTCTCCCGGGTGATGCTCGCCGTCGAGGTGGTCTTCGCCGGGGCCGACCCCGTCCCCACCTACCTCTTCGACGAGGTGGACGCGGGCGTCGGCGGCAAGGCGGCGGTCGAGATCGGCCGCCGGCTCGCCAAGCTGGCCGAGAGCGCGCAGGTCGTCGTGGTCACCCACCTGCCGCAGGTGGCGGCCTTCGCCGATCGCCACCTGGTGGTCGAGAAGACCAACGACGGCACGGTGACCCGCAGCGGCGTCAAGGTGCTGAGCGACGAGGAACGGGTGCGCGAGCTCTCCCGGATGCTGGCCGGCCTGGAGGACTCCGAGCTCGGCCGGGCGCACGCCGAGGAACTGCTGGCCGCCGCCCGGGCTCCCCGCCCCCGCTAGACCGACCCGCCGGACGGCCCCCGCCGCCCCGCCGTTCCCGTGCCCCGCCACCCCCGGGAGACGGTCCGGCGGGGCGGCGGGGCTCCCCGGACGGGCCGGTCCGACGGCGGGCCCGCGCGGGCCCGCCACGACGCGCCCCACCGGGGGCGCCGACTGTCCAAGAGGGCCGCCGACCTGGCATGGTGGCGGCTGGACACTGGCCTTCCAGTCCCGAGCGCCGCAGGCGGGAAACCCTCGCCGCAGGCGCCCGTACCTGATCGAGTAGTCGGATGCGAGACGACGTGGACCATTCCGCCGCCCGGGCCACCGCGGCCAGCCCCGAACGGGGGCAGCTGCAGGTGGTGCTCGTCCTGGCCGCCAGTACCGGCGGCATCGGTGCGCACGTGCGCTCCCTGGCACAGGGCCTGGTCGCGCACGGAGTGACCGTCACGGTGTGCGCCCCCGCCGGCACGGACGCGCTGTTCGGCTTCTCCCGAACCGGCGCCAGGTTCCACCTGGTCGACATCACCCCCACCGCGGGCGCCCGCAGTGACGCCAACGCGATCGGCGAACTGCGCCGTGCCTTCACCGGCGCCGACGTGGTGCACGCCCACGGCCTGCGGGCCGCGCTCCTCTCCGACCTCGCGCTGCGCACCGCCGGCCGCTTCCCGGGCCTGCGCCCGGAGACGCCGCTGGTGGTCACCTCGCACCACGCGCTGCTGGCCACCGGCATGGAGCGGCGGCTCCAGCGGCTGATGGAACGCCGGGTGGCGCGCGCCGCCGACCTCGTCCTCGGCGCCTCCTCCGACCTGGTGGCCCGGGCCCGCGAGCTGGGCGCCACCGACGCCCGGCTCGGCCCGGTCGCCGCCCCGCCGGCCCCCGACGTCCGGCTGGAGAGGGCCGCCGTCCGGACGGAGCTGCTCGGCGGCGGTCCGGACCGTCCGCTGGTCCTCGCGGTCGGCCGGCTCGCCCCGCAGAAGGCCTTCGGGCTGCTGCTGGACGCCACCCGCGAGTTCGCCGCGCTGGACCCCGAGCCGCTGGTCCTGCTCGCCGGTGACGGCCCGGAGGCCGCCGGGCTGCGGGAGCGGACGGCCGCCGAGAAGCTGCCGGTCCGCCTGCTCGGACACCGCACCGACGTCCCCGACCTGTTGGCCGCCGCCGACGCGCTGGTGGTCTCCAGCCGCTGGGAGGCCCGCTCGCTGGTGGTGCAGGAGGCGATGCGGGCCGGTGTGCCGGTGGTCGCCACCGCCGTCGGCGGCATCCCCGAGCTGGTCGGCGACGCCGCGGTGCTGGTCCCGCCCGGCGATCCGGTCGCGCTCGGCCGGGCCGTGCGCGAGCTACTGGCCGACCCGGCGCGCCGCGCGCGGCTGGCGGCGGCCGGCCGGCAGCAGGCGGAGACCTGGCCGGACGAGGCCGCCACCGTGGCGCAGGTCCTCAGCACCTACGACGAACTGGTCCAGGGCCACCACTGAGCCCTGCCGGGCACCACCGGGCTGCCGGGCACCGGGCGCCACCGCGCACCGGTGCCGCCCGCCCGGGGGACGGGCCCGCGGCCCCCGGGCACGCCGGCTCAGACGGTGGCCTGCTCGGCCGCCCGGTCGGCGGCGGAGCCGTCCGGCTGGGCGGAGAGGTAGGCGCCGCCGCAGGCGGTCAGCCGTAGTGCGGTGTCGATCAGCGGGACGTGGCTGAACGCCTGCGGGAAGTTGCCGACCTGGCGCTTGAGCCGCGGGTCCCACTCCTCGGCGAGCAGCCCGAGGTCGTTGCGCAGCGAGAGCAGCTTGTCGAACAGCTCGCGGGCCTCCTGCACCCGGCCGATCATCGCCAGGTCGTCGGCCAGCCAGAACGAGCAGGCCAGGAAGGCGCCCTCGTGCCCGGAGAGGCCGTCGACGTTGTTGCCGCTCTCGTCGTGGGTCGGGTAGCGCAGGACGAAGCCGTCCTCGGTGGACAGTTCGCGCTGGATCGCCTCGATCGTCCCGATCACCCGCTTGTCGTCCGGCGGCAGGAACCCGACCTGCGGGATCAGCAGCAGCGAGGCGTCCAGCTCCTTGCCGCCGTAGTACTGGGTGAAGGTGTTGCGGCCCGGGTCGTAGCCCTTGTCGCAGACGTCCCGGTGGATGGTGTCGCGCAGCTCCCGCCAGCGCTCCAGGTGGCCGTCGGCGGGCGCGTCCTCGGGGTTCTGCTCCAGCAGCTTGATGGTGCGGTCCACCGCCACCCAGGCCATCACCTTGGAGTGGACGAAGTGCCGGCGCGGGCCGCGGACCTCCCAGATGCCCTCGTCGGGCTCGGTCCAGTGGTCCTCCAGATACTCGATCAGGCGCAGCTGGAGGTGGTGGGCGTGGTCGTTGCGGACCAGTCCGGTCATGTGGGCCAGGTGCAGCGCCTCGACGACCTCGCCGTAGACGTCCAGCTGGAGCTGACCGGCCGCGCCGTTGCCGACCCGGACCGGCTGGGACCCCTCGTAGCCGGGCAGCCAGTCGAGGGAGGACTCGGTGAGCTCGCGCTCGCCGGCGATGCCGTACATGATCTGCAGGTTCTCCGGGTCCCCGGCGACCGCGCGCAGCAGCCACTCGCGCCAGGCCTTCGCCTCGTCCCGGTAGCCGGTGCGCAGCAGGGAGGAGAGGGTGATCGCGGCGTCCCGCAGCCAGGTGTAGCGGTAGTCCCAGTTCCGCTCGCCGCCGATGTCCTCGGGCAGTGAGGTGGTGGGGGCCGCGACGATGCCGCCGGTCGGGGCGTAGGTGAGGCCCTTGAGGGTGATCAGCGAGCGGACCACGGCCTCCCGGTAGGGGCCCTGGTAGGTGCACTGGCCGGCCCAGTCGTGCCAGAAGTCGGCGGTCGCGTCGAGCAGCTCCTCGGCGGCGGGCGCGGTCGGGGGCTCCAGGTGGGAGGCCTGCCAGGTGAGGGCGAAGGCGATCCGCTCGCCGGCCGAGACGGTGAAGTCGGCGTAGGTGGTGAGGTTGCGGCCGTAGGTGTCGGCCTCGCCGTCCAGCCAGACCGAGTCGGGGCCGGCCACGGCGACCGTGCGGTGGTTGCCGTCGGGCTGCTCGACCCGGTGCACCCAGGGGACGACCCGGCCGTAGCTGAACCGCATCCGGACCGCCGAGCGCATCCGGACGGTGCCGGTCACGCCCTCGACGATCCGGATCACCTGGGGGACGGCGTCCTTGCCGGCCAGCGGGCGCGGGGGCATGAAGTCGATCACCCGGACGGTGCCGCCCTGGGAGTCCCACTCCTGTTCCAGGATCAGCGAGTCGCCCCGGTAGCGGCGGCGGTCGGCGGGCACCGCCGGGGCGGCGGCGGTCGGCGGCGGCACGCGCAGGTCACTGGTGTCGGTGAGCTTGAGTCGTGCGGCGGCGGCCGGGGCCGGATCGGCGGCCGGGGAGGGCAGCCCGGTGGCCACCGCCTCCGCGGGGCCGATTCGCCAGAAGCCGTGTTCGTCGGTGCCGAGCAGGCCGGCGAAGACCGCCGGCGAGTCGAACCGGGGGAGGCAGAGCCAGTCCACCGCTCCGTCCCTGCTGACCAGGGCGGCGGTCTGCATGTCCCCGATGAGTGCGTAGTCCTCGATACGGCCGGCCACGTGGATCTCCAGTTCGCAATGTGGTCACGACGCATCGGCGATCCGAGGGGGAGCCAGCGGTTCTGCGGGGCCGGAGGCCACCCCGGGACGTCCGGCCCTCCGTGGGGTGGTGGGGGGCCTTGCTGGAGTGTCCGCGAAGGCTCGGTCGAGCCTCTGGGTGGGTGGGTGGGAGCAGAATACGGGGAGGTCCGGTCGCGCATCGGGGACCGAGAGGCGTCCTGACCCTCCCACGCCCTCCGCGTGCTCGTGTTGTCGGCGATGCGTCCGAGCAGCTTACGACGGACGAAAGGGGCGAAGCACGCGGGCGCCGCCCGGTGTGGCGCCGCAATTCGGCGGAAATACCGCGCATCGTGGGTGCGCCCGCCAGGATGGCCCGGAAGGATCAGCTCCGGATGGTTCGAACAGGGGGGCCGCCGATGGCCTGGCCGAGCGGTCCCGAGTGACCCGCCCGGGCCGGTGGTGCGACAGGTGTGACGGCTGCGCCGGGTGGTGCGCCGGTGGTGCGCCAGGCGTGCGCCCCCGGAGCGCCGTGGGGGCGTCTCCGGCGGGCCGGAAAGCACTCGGCCCGGGTCACTGTTACCCTGGTATCCCGTGGACCGGTGGGATCAAACGCCCCGGACCAGCCGAACCGACGACCCCCCGGGCGCCGTGCACCGCACCGCCCTCGTCGTCGCCAGGCGACCCGCGAGCCTCCCACCACGTCACGTCCGACTCGCGACCCACGGGAGCCCCCTCTTGGCACAGCCCCATTCCGGCAAGGCATCGAACAGCCGCGCCGTGACGACCAAGCACCTCTTCGTCACCGGGGGTGTCGCCTCGTCACTCGGCAAGGGCCTCACCGCCTCCAGCCTCGGTGCCCTGCTCAAGGCCCGTGGCCTGCGTGTCACGATGCAGAAGCTCGACCCGTACCTCAACGTGGACCCGGGCACCATGAACCCGTTCCAGCACGGTGAGGTCTTCGTCACCGACGACGGCGCCGAGACCGACCTCGACATCGGCCACTACGAGCGGTTCCTCGACACGAACCTGCACGGCTCGGCCAACGTCACCACCGGCCAGGTCTACTCCACGGTCATCGCCAAGGAGCGCCGCGGCGAGTACCTGGGCGACACCGTCCAGGTGATCCCGCACATCACCAACGAGATCAAGTCCCGGATCCGCCGCATGGCGACCGAGGACGTCGACGTGGTGATCACCGAGGTCGGCGGCACCGTCGGCGACATCGAGTCGCTGCCGTTCCTGGAGGCCGTCCGCCAGGTCCGCCACGAGGTCGGCCGGGACAACGTCTTCTTCGTCCACGTCTCCCTGCTCCCCTACATCGGCCCCTCGGGCGAGCTGAAGACCAAGCCGACCCAGCACTCGGTCGCGGCCCTGCGCAACATCGGCATCCAGCCGGACGCCATCGTGCTCCGGGCCGACCGCGAGGTCCCGCAGGCGATCAAGCGCAAGATCTCGCTGATGTGCGACGTCGACGAGGAGGCCGTGGTCGCCGCGATCGACGCCAAGTCGATCTACGACATCCCCAAGGTCCTGCACGGCGAGGGCCTGGACGCGTACGTGGTGCGCCGCCTCGACCTGGCGTTCCGCGACGTGGACTGGACCACCTGGGACGACCTGCTGCGCCGCGTCCACGAGCCGCAGCACATCGTCAGGGTCGCCCTGGTCGGCAAGTACATCGACCTGCCGGACGCCTACCTGTCGGTGACCGAGGCGCTGCGCGCCGGCGGCTTCGCCAACAACGCCCGCGTCGAGATCAAGTGGGTCACCTCCGACGACTGCACCACGCCGGAGGGCGCCCAGGAGCAGCTCGGCGACGTGGACGCGATCTGCATCCCCGGTGGCTTCGGCGACCGCGGGGTGGACGGCAAGGTCGCCGCGATCACCTACGCCCGCGAGAACCGGATCCCGCTGCTCGGCCTCTGCCTGGGCCTGCAGTGCGTGGTCATCGAGGCCGCCCGCAACCTGGCCGGCCTGCCCGACGCCAACTCCACCGAGTTCGACTCCGCCGCCAAGTACCCGGTCGTCTCCACCATGGCCGAGCAGCTGGCCATCGTCGACGGCAAGGGCGACCTGGGCGGCACCATGCGCCTGGGCCTCTACCCGGCCAAGCTCGCCGAGGGCTCCATCGTCCGTGAGGTCTACGGCGGCGAGCAGTACGTCGAGGAGCGCCACCGCCACCGCTACGAGGTCAACAACGCCTACCGGGCGGACCTGGAGAAGACCGGCCTGCAGTTCTCCGGCCTCTCCCCGAAGGGCGACCTGGTCGAGTACGTCGAGTACCCGCGCGAGGTGCACCCCTACCTGGTGGCCACCCAGGCCCACCCGGAGCTCAAGTCCCGCCCGACCCGCCCGCACCCGCTCTTCGCGGGTCTGGTGAAGGCCGCGATCGAGATCAAGACGGCCCCCGCCGCCGAGTAGCCACTCGGACGGCAGGCACGCGCCAGCCCGGCATTCGGCTGTTCACCGGACGGCGGCCCCGCATTCCCGCGGGGCCGCCGTCCGGCGTTAGATTGTGTCGTACTGACGAAAAGGGGAGACCGTGATGGACGACCGCAGCATCGCCGACGTGGCCGAGGAGTGGGAGGTCCGGGGGAGCACCACCCCGTTCCAGGGCCGGGTCACCGGCGTGCGCACCGAGGAGGTCCGGATGCCCGACGGCAGCTGGGCCCGCCGTGACTACCAGACCCACCCCGGCTCGGTCTCCGTCCTCGCCCTGGACGACCGGCAGCGGGTCCTCGTCCTGCGCCAGTACCGCCACCCCGTCCGCCAGCGGCTCTGGGAGCTCCCGGCCGGCCTGCTGGACGTCCCCGGCGAGAACCCGCTGCACGCCGCCCAGCGCGAACTCTACGAGGAGGCGCACTGCAAGGCCGACACCTGGCGGGTGCTGGTCGACTTCTACACCTCGCCCGGCGGAACGGACGAGGCACTGCGCCTCTTCCTCGCCACGGACCTCTCCGAGGCCGACGGCGAGCGCTACCAGGCGCACGGGGAGGAACTGGAGCTGGAGTCCGCCCGGGTGCCGGTCGCCGAACTGGTCCGGCTGATCCACGCGGGCGAACTGCACAACCCCACCCTGATCACCGGCACCCTGGCGCTGTCCGCGGCGCTGCACGCCCCGGGCGGCCTGGACGCGCTGCGCCCGGCCGACTCGCCCTGGCCGGCCAGGCCGTTCCGGGACTGAACCCCGGGAAGGCGTGACGCCACTCCGGGACCGGCGCCGTTCCGGGGCCGGTCCCGGAGTGGCCGGCTCCCCGGTACGGGTGTCCTTTCCCCGGACCGGGGAGCGCCCTTTTCCCGGACCGGCGGGTGCTCCGGGGCCGGCCCGGCACCGCGGGTTGATCCGCAGGGGTGATTTACCGGTTCGTACGACCGGATGTCACCCCGGTCGGGCCGGGCGGTCGAACTACGCTTCGCAGACAGGGCGCCCGTCCCGGGCCGCCTCCGCTGAGCGCTGGGTGACGTCGGGAGTGGCACGGGTGGCGAGGAAGACGGCGACGATGGAGGCCGGGCCCGGCGCGCCCGCCGAACGCGTTCCCGGGCTGGACCGGCTGCCCGCCGGCCCCGCCCTGTTCGTCGGCCGGCGCGCCGAGCTGGCCGCGCTCCGGGCCGCCGCCGGCCGACCGGCCGAGGGCCGCAGCCCCGTCCTGGTCGTGGCCGGCCGCCCCGGCTCCGGGCGGACGGCGCTGGCCGTCCGGTTCGCCGTCACCGTCGCCCCCGGATACCCCGACGGGGTGCTGTTCGCCCGCCTCTCCGCACCCGACGGCGGCCGGGTGCCGCCCGCCCGTGCCGCACGCCGGCTGCTGGAGCAGCTCGGCGCGGACACCGCCGGCGTCCCGCTGCCCGGTGCCGTCGAGGACGGCCGCGACGAGCCCGCCTGCGTCGCGCTGCGCGAGGCGCTGGCCGGTCGGCGCGTCCTGCTGCTGCTCGACGACGTCCGGGACGCCGGGCAGCTCTGGCCGCTGCTCGCCGACGAGCCCGGCTGCCTCGTCCTGGCCACCACCGCCGGGCCGCTCACCGGGATCGAGGACATCGACCCGGTCATTCTCGGCGGGCTCGACCGGTCGGCGGCGGGCGAGCTGCTGGGTGACCTGGTGGGCGGGACCAGGATCGGCTGCGACCCGGTCGGCGGGGCCGATCTGGCGGAGGCCTGCGCCTCCCGGCCGGCGGCGCTGCGGCTGATGGCGGGATGGCTGCGCGGCAGCCCCGAGCTGGCCGTGACGGACGCGGCGCAGGAGCTGGTGCGGGCGGTCGCGGAGGCGGACGCGCGGGAGACGGCCCGGGAGACGGCGCGGGGCGGGGCGCGCGGGGACGTGCGGGGCGGGGCGCCGGCGGGGACGAACGCGGGTCCGGGCGGGGGCGACGGGCAGCGGGGGAGCCCCGGGGCGGCCGGGACGGCGGGCGTGGCGGGCGGGCCGGAGAAGGGCGGCGGGGCGAAGCCGCAGAAGCAGCCGAAGGGCGCGAAGCCGGGACAGCCAGGGCAGGCGGCGCAGTCGTCGCAGGCGGCGCAGCCGCGGTCGGACGGGGTGGAGAGGCAGGGGAGAGCGGGCGGGGCGGGCGGGGCGGGAGGGCCCGGAGAGGCGGAGGGTGCGGACCGGGGGCGCCGGGCCGAACGGAAGCGCGGTGAGGGCCGGTCCGGCCCTGCCGCAGGGCCCACTGCCGGGCCTGCAGCCGGGCCCGCTGCCTCGGGGCCGGTCGCCGGACCTGCGGCCCCGGCGGATCCGGCGCGTGATCCGGCGGCCTGGGTGAAGCCCGGTCCCGAGCCCGCCGAACCCGTCCCGGTCCCGGACAACGACCCGCTGATCGGCGCGTTCACCCTGACCTACGCCACCCTGCCCGCCGCCCAGGCCCGGATGCTGCGCGCGCTCACCCTGGCGCCCGCCCAGTGCGCGGACCCGCGTACGGCCTCCGCCCTGGTCGGCTGCCCGGCGCCGGAGGCCGCCGTGACGCTGGCCGCGCTCGCCGAACGGGAGCTGCTGACCGAGG
This sequence comes from Kitasatospora sp. NPDC002965, assembly GCF_040611255.1. Lineage (NCBI taxonomy): Bacteria > Bacillati > Actinomycetota > Actinomycetes > Kitasatosporales > Streptomycetaceae > Kitasatospora > Kitasatospora sp. NPDC002965. The sequence continues at coordinate 22,607 of NZ_JBEXNT010000128.1, forward strand.
AGCCCCCGGCCGCCGACGGCACCGCCCGCTACCGGGTGCCCGGCCGGCTCTACCCGCGGCTGGTCCGGCTGCGGGAGCAGGAGGACCGCCCGGCCGAGACCGAGCTGGCCCGTGCCCGGCTGCTGGAGCGGCTGGTCCGCCTCACCGAGTCGGCCCGGGCGCTCCTCGACCCGGCCGGCGGCAGCGGACCCGACCCGCTGCCCGGTCCGCTGCGGCTGACGTCCGCCGCCCACGCCCGGCAGTGGCTGCTCGGCGAGCGGGACCTGCTGCTCGGCGCCGTCGCCGACGCGATCGGCCAGGGCGACCTGGACGGCTCGGCCGGTCGGCTGGTCACCGCCCTGTTGCGGGCGCTCCCGCTGACCGGCGCGGCCGCGCCCGCCGATCTCCACCAGCTGCACGAGCTGGTCCTGACCGTGGCCGAGCGGCACGGCCGGCCCCGCCGGGCCTCCGCCGCGCTGCTCAACCTGGGCGACCTGCAGGCCGCCGCCGGTGGCTGGGAGCAGGCCGCCGGGCACTACCGGGCCGCTCTGGAGCACGCCCGAGCCGCCGACGACGAGGCGCTCTGTGCCAGGGCCCTGGAGGGCGCGGCCGGTTGCCACCGGGCGCTCGGGGACGCGGTGCGCGCCGCCGACTGGTACGGCCGGGCGCTGGGCGTCCGGCAGTCCATGGGCGATCAGGCCGCCGAGGCCCGGTTGCTCGCCCGGGTGGCCGAGGCGCACACCGCCCAGCGCCGTTTCGAGGAGGCCGAGCGGGAGTACCGGGCGTCGCTCTCGGTGCTGCGGAGGCTGGGCGACGAGCAGGGTCGCGAGGCCGTCGGAGCCGCCCTCGCGGAGCTGCGGGAACGACTCGTCGCCGGGTGGTGATGGGCGCTTTCGGAGTATTGTCGAACATGCCCGGTTGGCGTTGCTTCGGCAGGAAGATCGTCATGGAAGCCTACGAACCTGCCAATGTGTCCGGCAAATTTATTCACTTTGGAAGGCTGACACGTCGCCTGGGCTTCATTACACTCGGACCTAGTCGCGCAGACAGCTGTGCCCCGGTGTCTTCCGGAGGCTTCCCCACGTGCGCGTCGCCCGCCGGTCTTCTCCGGTAGGGACCCCCAGGGCAAGAGGACGTGTTTAGCCGTGAAGGTCGGCATCCCCCGCGAGGTCAAGAACCACGAGTACCGCGTGGCCATCACGCCCGCCGGCGTGCATGAGCTGGTCCGCAACGGACACGAGGTCTACATCGAGGACAACGCCGGTCTCGGCTCCTCGATCCCGAACGAGGAGTACGTGGCCGCCGGCGCCACCATCCTCCCCACCGCCGACGAGGTGTGGGCCACCGCCGACCTGCTGCTGAAGGTCAAGGAGCCCATCGCGCAGGAGTACCACCGCCTGCGCAAGGGCCAGACGGTCTTCACGTACCTCCACCTGGCTGCCGACCGCGCCGGTACCGACGCGCTGATCGCCTCCGGCACCACCGCCATCGCGTACGAGACCGTGCAGCTCGCCAACGGCGCCCTCCCGCTGCTCGCCCCGATGTCCGAGGTCGCGGGTCGTCTGGCCCCGCAGGTCGGTTCGTACCACCTGATGCGCCCGGCCGGCGGCCGTGGCACCCTCCCCGGCGGCGTGCCCGGCACCCACCCGGCCAAGGCCGTCGTCATCGGCGGTGGCGTCTCCGGCTGGCACGCGGCCACCATCGCCATCGGCATGGGCTACGACGTGACCCTGCTCGACCGCGACATCAACAAGCTGCGCGAGGCGGACAAGGTCTTCGGCACGAAGATCAAGGCCATCATGTCCAACTCCTTCGAGCTGGAGAAGGCGGTGCTCGACGCCGACCTGGTCATCGGCGCCGTGCTGATCCCGGGCGCCAAGGCCCCGAAGCTCGTCACCAACGAGCTGGTCTCCCGCATGAAGCCGGGCTCCGTGCTCGTCGACATCGCCATCGACCAGGGCGGCTGCTTCGAGGACTCGCACGCGACCACCCACGCCGAGCCGACCTTCCCGGTCCACAACTCGGTCTTCTACTGCGTGGCCAACATGCCGGGCGCCGTCCCGAACACCTCCACCTACGCGCTGACCAACGCGACGCTGCCGTACGTCGTCGAGCTGGCCAACCGTGGCTGGAAGGACGCGCTGCGCCGCGACGCCGCGCTGGCCAAGGGCCTGAACGTGCACGAGGGCCAGATCACCTTCGGCGCCGTCGCCGAGGCCTTCGGCCTGGAGTCCGTCTCCCTGGAGAGCGTGCTCGCCTGAGGCTGAACATCCGGCCTCTCTGAACGGGCAGCCGCCCGCACGGCGGCCCGTCGGCCCCCGACCCGCTCCCCTCGGGCCGGGGGCTTCGCCATGCCTGCGAACAGGCGTGCCGACGGGGCCCCGGCAGGCCCGTGAACGAGGGGTGAACCCGGTGGTGACGGCGGGCGCGGCGCGGGCGGGTCGCTCTGTCGTCAATTTCCGTCGGTCGCGTCACCCGACCGCAGAAACGTTAGGGTCAAGGGCTCGCACATCCCTTGACAGAGGGTCGCCTGATAGTCGACACATCCTGCCCACTACCGTGGATTGTGTTGCTGCGAACGCCTTGAACGGCCTAGAGTCGCAAACCGTCGGCATGCTGCCACGCTGACGAATCGACATAGAGTCCTGGATACCCAAGGAGGTAAGACGACTTGTGAATGAGTCGACATTTGCTCCCGGGGGTGGTCAGCCAGGACTGGCGGAGCACATCGCCGGCCAGCCGCGTGAGGAGTCCGGGGCCCGGCAGGCCACCGTGGGCTCGGCCGAGGTCGGCTCGGTCGCACTCCGTACCTTCGAAGCACGCCAGAACACAGCACAGGTGACCACGGTGACCGACTACGACGTCGACCTGCCGGCCCACGGCCTGGCCTACGGAGAGTTCGCCTACGGCGCCTACGACGACCCCGACGCCGAGTACGAACCGGACCCGGAGTACGCCGCCACGCTCGCCCCCGACGCCGCGCGTCAGCGCCGTGAGCGGGTCGGCCCGACCGGGCGCCCGCTGCCGTACTTCCCGATCCCCGCGCCGGTGGCCGAGCACGGTCCCGCGCAGATCATCGCGATGTGCAACCAGAAGGGCGGCGTCGGCAAGACCACGTCGACCATCAACCTGGGCGCGGCGCTCGCCGAGTACGGCCGCCGTGTGCTGCTCGTCGACTTCGACCCGCAGGGCGCCCTCTCGGTCGGCCTCGGTGTCAACCCGATGGAGCTCGACGTCACCGTCTACAACCTGCTCATGGAGCGGGGCCTGACGGCCGATGACGTGCTGCTGAAGACCGCGGTGCCCGGCATGGACCTGCTGCCGTCGAACATCGACCTCTCCGCCGCCGAGGTGCAGCTGGTCAGCGAGGTGGCCCGGGAGTCCGCGCTGGCGCGCGCCCTGAAGCCGCTGCTGCCCGACTACGACTTCGTCATCATCGACTGCCAGCCCTCGCTGGGTCTGCTGACGGTCAATGCGCTGACGGCCGCTCACAGCGTGATCGTCCCGCTGGAGTGCGAGTTCTTCGCGCTGCGCGGCGTCGCGCTGCTCACCGAGACCATCGAGAAGGTCTGCGAGCGGCTCAACCCCGAGCTCCGCCTGGACGGCATCCTCGCCACCATGTACGACTCGCGCACCGTGCACAGCCGTGAGGTGCTGGCGCGCGTCGTCGAGGCGTTCGGCGAGCACGTCTTCCACACCGTCATCGGGCGGACCGTCCGTTTTCCGGAGACCACCGTCGCCGGCGAGCCGATCACGACGTACGCGACCAACTCGGTCGGTGCCGCCGCCTACCGCCAGCTCGCCAGGGAGGTGCTCGACCGGTGCCGCCCCGCCGAGTGAGTCTCCCGGGTGCCGACGAGCTGTTCCGGACCACGGGCGGGATGGCGCTGTCGCCGTCCCTCGCGTCGCGTTCGGCCGCCGAGGCGCCCCGACCGGAGACCGCCAGGGCGGTCAACGGCACCGTCGACGCGGACGGTGCCGAGGGCGCCGAGGGCGCGGGCGGTGCGGAGTACGCGGAGGGCGGTGGCGAGGCCGCGGGCGGTGGCGCCGGCGGTGACGGCGGCGCGGCCGGGGAGCCGGGCGAGCACCGGCGGGCCGTGCGCCGGCCAACCGGCGCGGCGGGCACGGTGCCCGCGCCCGCGCAGCCGGGCGGCCAGGGCGGCGTAGGACAGGGCGTCGGCGGGCCGGGTGCCGGTGCCGGCGGTACGCAGGGCGTCGGCGGGCA
>NZ_JBEXNT010000129.1:0-6182 GCF_040611255.1 Kitasatospora sp. NPDC002965
ACTTCACCCCCCTGGGTATTTTGCACCGGCAAACGTCTTATTGGGCCTCTTGCCCCCCCCGGGCCGGGACCGCCCGGGGGGGGGGGGCGGGAAACCCCCGCGCCGCCCGGCTCAGGCGTGCCCCCGACCATGAGGAGACCGCATGGGCCGCTATGTGGTCCGCCGGATCATCCAGGCCATACCTGTGATCCTCGGCGCGACGTTCCTTATCTACGCACTGGTCTTCCTGCTGCCTGGGGATCCCATCACGGCACTGGCCGGTGAGAAGCGACAGGACCCCGCCGTCGTGGCGGTCCTGCGGGACCGGTACAACCTCGACGACCCGTTCTTCATCCAGTACTGGAACTACCTGGTCGGCCTCTTCCAGGGCGACTTCGGTGAGGACTACCGCGGCAACCAGGTCGTGGACGTGATGAAGACGGCCTTTCCCTACACCATCAACCTGGCGCTCACCGCGATCGTGATCGAGATGGTCGTGGGCATCACCGCCGGTGTGGTCGCGGCCCTCCGGCGCGGCCGGTTCATCGACAACGTGGTGCTGATCTCCACCCTGATGGTCATCTCGATCCCGGTCTTCGTGATCGGCTTCGTGCTCCAGCTGCTCCTCGGGGTGAAGCTCAACACCGATCTGGGCATCGACTTCTTCCCGGTCTCCTTCAACGAGGAGGCGGGCTTCCGGTCCTACCTGCTGCCCGCCTACGTGCTCGCCTCGACCTCGCTGGCGTACGTCGCCCGGCTCACCCGCACCAGCCTGATCGAGGTCATGCGGGCCGACTACGTCCGCACGGCGGTGGCCAAGGGCCTCAGCCCGCTGCGGGTGGTGATCCGGCACGGACTGCGCAACGCGCTGATCCCGATCGTCACCTTCCTCGGCATGGACCTCGGCGGGCTGATGGGCGGCGCGGTGATCACCGAGGGCATCTTCAACATCCCCGGCGTCGGACACCAGCTCTTCCAGTCCGTCTACCTGCGGGAACGGACCATCGTCGTGGGCATCGTGAGCGCCCTGGTGATGGTCTACCTGTTCGCCAACCTGGTGGTCGACCTGCTGTACGCCGTCCTGGACCCGAGGATCCGCTATGAGTGAGCCGACGAAGCGCGAGGACGCGACGGTGGCGATTCCCGGGCAGCCCGCTGCCGGGACCGCCGCGAGCGGGCCGGCGGCCGAGGCCGCTCCGCTCGCCGGGGCGTCGCTCGACAAGAAGGACCCGGCCGGCAAGGGCCCCGCCGGGAAGGGCAAGGACGGCACGGAGCGCGTCGCCAGCCTCTGGACCGACGCCTGGTACGACCTGCGCCGCAACCCGCTGTTCCTGATCGGCGGGTTCCTGGTGCTGTTCATGGTGGTGCTGGCGATCGTCCCCGGGCTGTTCACCGACGGTGATCCGCGCGCGGGCGGCTTCTGCAACCTGGCCGACTCGCTGCAGCGGCCCAGCGCCGACCACTGGTTCGGCTTCGACGTCCAGGGCTGCGACATCTACACCCGGACGGTCTGGGGCGCCCGCAACTCGATCATCGTCGGGCTGGTGACCACCACGCTGGTGGTCGCCGTCGGCGGCACGCTGGGCCTCTGGGCCGGCTGGATCGGCGGCTTCGCGGACAGCGTGCTCTCCCGGGTCACCGAGATCTTCTTCGCCATCCCGCTGCTGCTCGGCGGGATGCTGATCATGTCGACCTGGGGCGAGGGCAACGCCTGGACGGTCTCCGCGGTGATGGCCGTCCTCGGCTGGCCGCAGATCTACCGGCTGATGCGCTCGGCGGTCCTCGCCAACAAGCACAACGACTACGTGGTGGCGGCCCGGGCCCTCGGTGCCGGCACCGGGCGGATCGTCAGCCGGCACATCCTGCCGAACGCCGTCGCGCCGGTGATCGTGGTCTCGACCATCAACCTGGGCGTCTACATCGGGGCCGAGGCCGCGCTCTCCTACCTCGGCATCGGCATCCAGTCCCCGGCGATCTCCTGGGGCCTGATGATCAGCGACGCCCAGGCCCGCTTCCTGAACGCCCCGCACGTGCTGCTCTTCCCGGCCGCCGTGCTGAGCATCACGGTGCTCGCGTTCATCATGCTCGGCGACGCGGTGCGCGACGCCCTCGACCCGAAGCTGCGCTGAGGAGGGCCGCGGACCATGACTGATCTGACCAAGCCGACGACGAAGGACGGCGCGGCGCGCCGGGACGCGGTGGAGGTGCTCGGCGGCGGCCGGGAGAACCTGGTGCCCGGCACCCCGCTGCTGGAGGTCGACGACCTGCACATCGAGTTCCACACCCGGGACGGCGTCGCCAAGGCCGTCAACGGCGTGAGCTACTCGGTGTCGGCGGGGGAGACCCTGGCGGTGCTCGGCGAGTCCGGTTCGGGCAAGTCGGTGACCGCCCAGGCGATCATGGGCATCCTCGACATGCCACCGGGGAAGATCACCTCCGGCTCGATCCGGTTCCGCGGTGAGGACCTGCTCACCATGAGCCCCAGGGCCCGCCGGGCGGTGCGCGGCCGGAAGATCGCGATGATCTTCCAGGACGCGCTCTCCTCGCTCAACCCGGTCCTGAGCGTCGGCTACCAGCTCGGCGAGATGTTCCGGGTGCACCAGGGGGCCTCGCGCAAGGAGGCCAAGGAGCGGGCGATCGAGCTGATGGAGCGGGTGCGCATCCCCGCCGCCAGGGAACGGGTCGGCGACTACCCGCACCAGTTCTCGGGCGGTATGCGCCAGCGCATCATGATCGCCATGGCCATGGCGCTGGAGCCGGACCTGATCATCGCGGACGAGCCCACCACGGCGCTGGACGTCACCGTCCAGGCGCAGGTGATGGACCTGCTCGCGGAGCTCCAGGCCGAGTTCAACATGGGCCTGATCCTGATCACCCACGACCTCGGCGTGGTCGCCGACGTCGCGGACAAGATCGCCGTGATGTACGCGGGCCGGATCGTCGAGACGGCGCCGGTGCACGAGCTGTACGCGCGCCCGGCCCACCCGTACACCAGGGGCCTCCTCAACTCGATCCCGCGCCTGGACCAGAAGGGCCAGAACCTCTACGCCATCCAGGGCCTGCCGCCCAGCCTGCTGCGGATCCCGGACGGCTGCGCCTTCAACCCGCGTTGCGACCGGGCGCAGGACGTCTGCCGCACCGAAACCCCGCGGCTGGTCCCGGTGCTGGACGCCGAGGGGGCCGACCTGCCGGGCCGCCGGAGCGCCTGCCACTTCTGGAAGGAGACCCTCCGTGGCTGAGCCCATCCTGGAGGTCAAGGACCTGGTCAAGCACTACCCGCTGACCCAGGGCATCGTCCTCAAGAAGCAGGTCGGCGCCGTCCGGGCCGTGGACGGCATCTCCTTCCAGCTGCTCAGGGGCGAGACCCTCGGCATCGTCGGCGAGTCCGGCTGCGGGAAGTCCACGCTGGCCAAGGTGCTGATGAACCTGGAGCGGGCCACCTCCGGCCAGGTGCTGTTCAAGGGCGAGGACATCACCCGGCTCTCCGGATCCGCGCTGAAGGCGGTGCGGCGGAACATCCAGATGGTGTTCCAGGACCCGTACACCTCGCTGAACCCGCGCATGACGGTCGGCGACATCATCGGTGAGCCCTACGAGATCCACCCCGAGGTGGCCCCGAAGGGCGACCGCCGCAAGGCCGTCCAGGACCTGCTGGACGTGGTGGGCCTGAACCCGGAGTACATCAACCGGTACCCGCACCAGTTCTCCGGCGGCCAGCGCCAGCGCATCGGCATCGCGCGGGGGCTGGCGCTCAAGCCGGAGCTCATCATCTGCGACGAGCCGGTCTCCGCGCTGGACGTCTCGGTACAGGCGCAGGTGATCAACCTGCTGGAGCAGCTCCAGAGCGAGTTCAACCTCTCGTACATGTTCATCGCGCACGACCTCTCGATCGTCCGGCACATCTCCGACCGCGTCGGCGTGATGTACCTCGGCAAGATGGTCGAGATCGGGACGGAGGAGCAGATCTATTCCCACCCGACGCACCCGTACACCCAGGCGCTGCTCTCCGCCGTCCCGGTGCCCGATCCGACCGGGCGCGAGTCCCGCGAGCGGATCCTGCTCAGCGGGGACATCCCCTCACCGGCCAACCCGCCGTCCGGCTGCCGGTTCCGCACCCGCTGCTGGAAGGCGGAGGAGCGCTGCTCCACCGAGATCCCGCTGCTGGCGGTGCCGTCGACCCTGGAGGGGCCGGCCGCGCACGAGTCGGCCTGCCACTTCGCGGAGGTGCGGGACGTGATCGGCGCGGGCTGAGCACGGCCGCCGAAGGGCCCCGGAGTCGCGCGGACTCCGGGGCCCCGTGCGTGCGGGACGCGCCACCGGAGGGCGCGCCCGGGCGTCACTTCTGGAAGCCGACGTTCTCCCAGACGATGTCCGAGAGGCCTTGGGCGCCGATGTTGGCCAGGTCGACGCGGGCGCCGTACAGCTGCGGGCGCTGGTAGAGGGGCAGCACGCCGGCCACCTTCCACAGCTCCGCGTCGGCCTGGTTGATCGCCTCGAAGGCGACGGCCGCGTCGCCCGCGGCGGCGGCCCGGTCGAGCGCGCCGTCGACCGCCTGGCTGCCGGCCTGGGAGTGGTTGGTGCCGCCGTTCTGGACGAAGTTGGCCCGGTTGCCGCTGGCCGGGAACGGCGTGCCGAGCAGCGAGTAGGCGGCGATGTCGAAGTCCCGCCGGTTGACGTACTTGTCGAAGAACTCGTTGGCGTTGGCGGTGACGGTGGTGACCTTGACCCCGACGTCCTTGAGCATCCGGGTGGCGACCGCGGCCTCGTTCTGGGCCTGGGTGACGCCGGCCGGGATGACCATCCGCAGGTTGAGCTCCTTGCCGTCCTTCCTGCGGACGTCGCCGTCCAGCTTCCACCCGGCGGCGTCGAGCTTGCGGACCGCCTCGGCCGGGTCGTACCGGCTGAGGCCGAGCGAGTTGTCCCGGTAGGCGTTCTGGTTGGCCACCAGCAGGTGGTTGTTGAGGACGACGGTGGGCCAGTCGAGGCCGGCGAGGTCGGTCCGGGCGATGGTGTCCCGGTTGATCGCCTGGAACAGGGCCTGGCGGACCGACGGGTCGGCGAGGGCGGGACTCCTGCTGTTCAGCGTGAACTGGCGGAAGTCGGGCCCGCCGGCGCGCCGGACGGCGGCGCCCCGGATGCCCCGGATCAGCTGGTAGCCGGCCACGTCCGGGCCGTTGCTGAAGAAGTCGATCTCGCCCTTGGCGAAGGCGGCGGCCATGGTGTTGGGGAGCATGGCGTGGAAGACGATCCGGTCCAGCAGCGGCTTCTCGCCCCACCAGGCGGGGTCGGCGACCACGGTGACGGTCTGGGCCGCCCGGTCCAGCTTCTCCACCTTGAACGGGCCCGCGGTGACCGGGATCGCGTCCAGGTAGGCGGTGTTGAACAGGTCGGGCGTGCCGGTCCGGCTGGCCGGGAGGAGCGGTGCGTTGGCGGCGCCGTTGAACATCGACTGCCACTCGGAGAACGGCCGCTCGAAGGTCATCACGGCCTGGTACTCGTCCTTGCCCCGCTCGACGGCGGAGACCAGCTCGAATCCGGTGCTGCTGGCGGACTTGTAGGCCTGGTCCCGGCCGTTCAGCGCCCGCCAGTTGGCCTCGATGTCGCGCCAGGTGATCGGCGTGCCGTCGGACCAGCGGGCCTTGGGGTTGAGCGTCCAGACGACGACCTGGCGGCCGTCCCGCTGCTCGGCGTGCGCGTCCTGGAGGTAGGCCGGGTTGGGGGTCTGGGTGCCGGCCGCGTCGGAGCGGAAGAAGGTCGGCAGCAGGGGCTTGGTGACCGTGATGGTGGAGGACTCGCTGCCGTCGGTCTGGATCGGCGACCACTGGGTGGAGTACTGGGCCACCGCGACGTGCAGGGTGCCGCCCTGGCGGAGCTCGGCGCGTTCGTGCGGGTTGATGTCGACGGCGGTGAGCTTGGGGGTCTCGACCGAGCTCGGTACGGCCAGGGCGCCGCCGGAGCCGGAGCTGCACGAACAGAGCGTCAGCGAGAGCGAGACGGCGGCGAGGCCGGCGAGCAGGGCCGTGCGGTGGGGCAGGGGGCGGCCCATGGTGGTTCTCCCGGGGCGGATGCGGCGGACGGTACGGCGTCACATCTTGCTGACCCGGGAGCGGAGTTGTTGGGGGGGGGGGGGGGGGGCTGGGGGCGCGGGGGGCCCCCCGACCCCACCACCCAGGAGTGAAAGAGAGAAGAGGGCGCCCCCCCGG
>NZ_JBEXNT010000129.1:6192-26796 GCF_040611255.1 Kitasatospora sp. NPDC002965
CGGGCGGTCCCGGGGCGCTGCCTTTGTCGCGCGGGGGGGGGTGCGGGGGGGGGGGGGGGGGGGGGCGGCCCCCGCCCCCCCCCCCCCCCAACTCCGCGGTCAGACGGTGAACTTGACCGTGCGGTCCCGCTCGCCGGTCTTGTCCAGCACCGAGGTGACCGCGTCGGCGACGTCCTGCGGGGTGATCTGGACCAGCTGGCCGTTCTTCTTCATCTTGACCTTGTCGAAGGCCCCGGCCAGCTGGCCGTTGAGCGCGTCGAGGTCCCACTTGGGCACGATCTTGCCGTTGGCGTCCGGCACCAGGGTGAGGGTCTTGGCGGCGATCTTCGGGGTGAAGTCCCACTTCTTGGCGCCGGCCTGGATGCGGACGATGCCGTTCACCGCGGACTTGCCGAGGGTGTCGGCGGCGCCCTGCAGGGCCTGCGGGGAGTTCTTCGGCTGGGCGGCCGTCACGGACAGCGCGACCGGCTGGTCGGTCCGGCCGGCGGCGCGGTCGCGGTAGGCCGCGTCGACCAGCTCCACGGCGGAGGCGGAGTCCACGGCCTGGCCGGCCTTGCCCGGGACCACCACGACCTCGCCGTTGTCGCCGAACTTCACGTAGCCCTCCTGCAGGCCCTGGCCGGAGCCGGTGGCCAGGGCGTCCAGGGCGGCCTTGAGCTTGGCCCGGTCCACCTTGACCTCCGGCGGGACGGCCTTCTCGTCGCCCTTGAGCGACTTGAGGACGTCGGCCGGGTTGTAGGAGTGCTGGGTGAGCTTGTCGACGGTGGCGGTGGTGTCGAAGCTCAGCCCGGCGGCGGTCGGATCGAGGTCCAGCGTCTGCTCGCCGACCTTCAGCTTGACCGGCTGCTGGCCGGCCTTACCGACGGTCTCGTCGAGCTGGCGGATGGCCTGGTCGCGGTTGCTCCCACCGATGTCGGTGCCGAGCACGACGGTGCCCTTGGGGATGTCGGACTGGTTCATCATCAGACCGGTGCCGTACGCGGCGGCGCCGAGGAAGAGCACGCCGATGACGGCGTAGGTGCCGAGCTTGACCAGCTTCTTGGCGGCGCTGGGCTTGCGCTTGGCGGTGCCGGAGGCGGGCTTGGGGGCGGCCGGCTGCGGGGCGGGTGCCGGGGTGGGCACGGGGGCCGGGCCGGGGGCGGGTACGCCGGTGCCCGGGCCGTCGTACTGCGGCAGGCCGGGGGCGGCGCGGAACGGGTCGGCGGGTGCGGCGTCGAAGGCTCCACCGGGGCCACCGGGGCCACCGCCGGCACCCGGGCCGCCCGGCTCGCCCTGGCGGAGGGGTGCGCCGGGGAAGAGGCCGGCGGGCGGCGGTGTGCCGTTCGGCCCGGCGGCCGGCGGGCGCTGGGCGGCGAACGGGTCGGCGCCGGCCGGGGCGGAGGCGAACAGGCCGGGCTGCGGGGCGCCGTTGGGGGCGCCGGCGCCACCGGGCACGCCGGGTATGGCGGCGGGCGGGGCGTCGTCGCGGATCGGTGCGAAGCCGTCGACCGAGGTGTCCTCGGGTCCGCCGGGCAGCGGGCGGCCGGGGCCCTGGGGGGCCCGGCCGGGTGCGCCGGCGCCGGGGGCGAACGGGTCGGCGGCGGGGCCCGGGGCGGACGGGTCGGCCGGGGCGTCCGCGTAGACGCCGGCCTCCTCGGCGGGGAGTTCCGGGCCGGTGCCGTAGGGCGAGGCGGGTGCGCCGGTCGGGCGAGGCGCGGGGGCCTGCGCCTGGGCGGGCACCGGGCGGCCGTTCGGGCGGCCGGCCTCGGGGCGGCTGCCGTTCGGCCGGGTGCCGTTGCGCCGGGGTCCGGCGTCGGGAGCGGCCTGGGCCGGCTGGGCGGCGGTGGCCTGGGCACCCGGGGCGCCGACCGGGGCCGAGGCCGCGACGGGAGCCGGGGCGTCGGCGGCCTTCTTCTGCCGCGGCCGGAACCACGCGCCGGTCGACTCGGACTCGGAGGTGGCCGGCGGGATCTGCCACTCCGGGGGCAGGTTCGGCGGGGTGGCCGCGCGCGCGCCGCCGCCGTCCATCACACCGAGCACCGGTGAGGAGGGCGCGGCGGAACGGTGCCGGGGCCCGGCCGGTTCGGCCGGGGCGGGCGCCGGGGCGTCCTCGCCGGGGCCGTCCTCGTTCTTGACCGCGCTGCGGACCACCACCGGCGGGATCGGGCGCGAGCCGGGGATGTTGATCCGGACGCGGGTGGTGACGGTGGTCTCGGTCTTCGGGGACTCGTCGTCGCCCTCCGGAGCCGAGCCCCCGGCGGTGCCGGCACCCGTGCGGTCGCCGCCGGGGAAGCCCGGTGTGCCGTAGGGCGGGGTGCCCGACGGGTAGGCGTCCGGGCCCGTGCGCCGAGGCGTCGGGTGGGCGTTCTCAGATTCGCGGCTGCTCAATGCTGCTCTGCTCCGGGTTCGCGGGCCGGGCCGTGCGGCGCGACCGCGGTCGTCGGCGCCGGACCTGGCGGGCGGCGTCGGGTACGGCGTTCTGCGGCACCACCATACTGGGAAGAACTGAGCGGTGAACCGGTTCGGTTAGAACCCGATACGTCCGGTTCTTCCGGTATGAGAGTACGACCGGGTGGTCCTGACTGCTCGTCGTACCGGCCACCGGCCACCGTACGCGGTTCGGCGGGTCGATCAGCGCGGCGGACCGGCTACTCCGGGAAACCAGCTGGTCCGGGTCGGCAGGGTGGCGCAGATCACGCCCAGAATCGATCCGACGAACAGCCAGGCGAGCGACGTGGCATTGGTCCAGAGGACATTGTCGCCCTCCGGACGGGGCACCATCAGCAGGAGCAGGGCGAGGAACCAGCCGGCCGCCGGCGCGGCCGCGCCGAGCCGGGTCCCGGTGACCCGCAGGCCGGCGTAGAAGGTCGCGGCGGTGGCGGCGAGTGCGAGCAGGACTCCCACGGGTGGCCACAAGGCCTGCACAAACGCTCCGCACACCGATACCGCGACGCCCAGCAGGAAGAACAGGACATAAGCCGCGATCCGTGCGATGCGGGGAGGCTGGGACTCGTTCAGCCGTTCGTCCCGGGTGCCGAGGACGGTCGCCGGGATCGAGCGGCGCTGCGGCCGGGCGTCGGCGGGCGCGGTCATCGGGCATCCTCCTGGGAGATCTGGTCCGCGGCCGTGCCGAGGCCCGCGAAGAGGTCGTCCTCCGGCAGCCGGGGACCGGCCTGGCCGCGCACCAACTGGTAGTACTCGGTGGCGATCAGCGGCTGGCCGAGGTCGTTGGAGAGCGCGAAGAAGTCGCCCGCCACGGTGATCTGGGTGGCGTGCGCCGCCATCGCGGCGGCCTTGCGGTCGGCGTACGCGGCGCCGTCCAGCACGGTGGTGACCGCCTCGTCGGCGACCACCCCCGGAACGTCCCCCGGCTTCGCCACGCCCGGGAACGGCGACCCGGCCGCGGTCGCGGCGAGACCCCGCTCGATCACCGACCGGGGCATCCGGTTCCAGTACACCTTGGCGATCCGCCAGGCCGGCCCCAGTTCGGGCCGGTACGCCCCGTCGGCGGCCAGCTCGTGGGCGCGCATCGCGACCCGGTGCGTCTGGATGTGGTCCGGGTGCCCGTAGCCGCCGTCCTCGTCGTAGGTGACCAGGACCTGCGGACGCACCTCGCGGACGACCGCGACCAGCCGGCCGGCGGCCTCGTCCACGTCGGCCCGCCAGAAGCAGTCCGGCGCGTCGTTGTCGGGCACGCCAGACATCCCGGAGTCGCGGTAGCGCCCCGGGCCGCCCAGGAAGCGGAAGTCGGTGACCCCGAGCGCGCGCATCGCCTCGGACAGCTCGCCGATCCGGTGCGCGCCGAGGGTGTCCTCCCGATCGGCCGTCAGGTGGGCCAGCTCCGGGGGGATCACCTCACCGCCCTCGCCGAGGGTGCAGGTCACGAGGGTGACGCGGGCGCCCTCGGCGACGTACCTGGCCATCGTGGCGCCGTTGCCGATCGACTCGTCGTCGGGATGGGCGTGCACCAGGAGCAGGCTGCGGCCGGTAGTGGCGGTCATGGGAGCAGCCTAACGACCGGCCGCACGGGGTCAGAGCTTCAGGCCGTTGATCATCCCGGCGAGGTTGCTGGTGACCTGACTGATCGAGGGGGCGATGGAACTGGAGGCCAGGTAGAAGCCGAGCAGCGCGCAGACGACGGCGTGCGCGAGCTTCAGGCCGGAGCGGCGGATCAGCACCACCACGATGACCAGCATCAGTAGGGCTGCGGAGACGGACAAAGCCATGGCGGCTCACACCCCTTCTCGGGTGCGCCGCCCCCGGCGGAGGGCGGCGGTCGGGACCGTGCGGGACTTGCGGTCGGGCGGTCGGGGCCGGGACGAGGCCGGACGATCACCCGTTGGACCAGTCATACCCGATGGGTGAGCGGATCATTACGGTCGGTGAGTCCGCGCACCCCGGGGCACGGGGGCACCACCGGGGCGCATGGGCCGGTCGGAGGGGGTGCGGGCCCCTTCCGGGCGTACTTGCGCCGGATGCTCCGAACGAGTGATCACCACCGGCCGGAGGGTGGCACCTCCAGGTCGTAGGGTCAGGTGCCATGACCACCCACACCCCAGCGGACACCTTCCCGAGGCAGTACGCGCGCACCCTGCGCTACACCGTCGGCGCGCCCCGGTCGTTCTCCGTCGCACCCGACGGCTCCCGGGTCGTCTTCCTTCGCTCGCGGTCCGGCAGCGACCGCGCCAACCTGCTCTGGACCCTCGACACGGCCACGGGGGAGGAGCGGGTCGCCGCCGACCCGGTCGCCCTGCTCGGCGGCGGCGAGGAGGACCTCTCCCCGGCCGAGAAGGCCCGCCGTGAGCGCAGCCGGGAGGGCTCGGCCGGCGTCGTCGGCTACGGCCTGGACGGCAGCGGCCGGATCGCCGCCTTCGCGCTCTCCGGCCGCCTCTTCACCGCCGACCTGGTCGACGGCACCACGGCCGAGCTGCCCGCCGAGGGACCGCTGCTCGACCCGCGGCCCTCACCGGACGGCCTCCACGTCGCGTACGCGAACACCGCCGGCGAGCTGCGGCTCACCCGTACCGACGGGACGGCCGACCGGGCCCTCGTCCGGCCCGACGGACCCAACGTGACCTGGGGTCAGGCCGAGTTCATCGCCCAGGAGGAGATGCACCGGGACCGCGGCTACTGGTGGTCCCCGGACGGCGACCGGCTGCTGGTCGAGCGCGCCGACGACACCCCGGTGCGCCGCTGGTGGATCGCGGACCCGGCGAACCCGGACCGCGAGCCCGCCGAGGTCGCGTACCCGGCCGCCGGCACCGCCGACGCCGAGGTCGGCCTCTGGGTGCTCGACCTGGACGGCGCCCGCACCGAGGTGCTCTGGGACCGCGGGGCCTTCCCGTACCTGGCCCGGGTGCACTGGTCGCAGGGCGGCGTCCCGCTGCTGCTCGTCCAGGCCCGCGACCAGCGCAGCCAGCGGATCCTCGGGGTGGACGTCGAGACCGGCGCGACCGAGCTGCTGCACGAGGAGCGGGACGACGCCTGGCTGGAGCTGTTCCCCGGTGTGCCCGCCTGGACGCCGGACGGCAAGCTGGTCCGCATCTCCGACGAGTCGGGCGCCCGGACGCTGGTGGTCGGCGACCTGAACGTCACCGGCGCCGACCTGCACCTGCGGTCGGTGCTCGCCGTCACCGCCGACGAGGTCTTCTTCACCGCCTCCGGCGGCGCGGGCGAGAGCGACCCCGAGCCGGGCTGGATCGCCGCCGGCCGGATCAGCCACGACGGCAAGCGGCTCTCCTGGGAGGCCGCCAACGGCCGGCCGTTCACCTCCGTCACCACCGCCGTGCACGCGGCCGGCATCACCGTGCGGGCCACCGCGGAGCCGGACCTGCCCGGCACGCTGGTGCAGGTCGCCCGGGACCTGCCGGAGGGCCTGGTGGTGGACGACATCGCCACCATCGCCTCCTACGCCGAGGCCCCGGTGATCACCGCCCGCCCGGTCTTCCGCTTCGCGGGCGAGCGCCGCATCCCCGCGGCCGTCTTCCTGCCCACCGGCTACGACCGCGAGCGGGACGGCCTGCTGCCGGTCCTGATGGACCCGTACGGCGGCCCGCACGGCCAGCGCGTCGTCCAGGCGCACAACCCGCACCTCAACTCGCAGTGGTTCGCCGACCAGGGCTTCGCGGTGGTCGTCGCCGACGGGCGCGGCACCCCCGGGCGCACGCCGGCCTGGGAGAAGTCGATCGCCTTCGACTTCGCCGGCGCCACCCTGGACGACCAGGCCGACGCGCTGCAGGCGCTCGCCGGGGAGTTCCCGCTGGACCTCGACCGGGTCGCCATCCGCGGCTGGTCGTACGGCGGCTACCTCGCCGCGCTCGCCGTGCTGCGCCGTCCGGACGTCTTCCACGCGGCCGTCGCGGGCGCCCCGGTCACCGACTGGGAGCTGTACGACACCCACTACACCGAGCGCTACCTCGGCCACCCCGCCGAGCGGCCGGAGGTGTACGCGGCCAACTCGCTGAGCGGCTACGCGGCGGGCCTGGAGCGGCCGCTGATGATCATCCACGGTCTGGCCGACGACAACGTGGTGGCCGCGCACACCCTGCGGCTCTCCTCGGCGCTGCTGGCGGCCGGCCGGCCGCACGTGGTGCTGCCGCTGTCGGGGGTCACCCACATGACGCCGCAGGAGGAGGTGGCGGAGAACCTGCTGCTGCTCCAGGTCGACTTCGTGAAGAAGTCGCTCGGAATCTAGACCCGGCGACTGGACGGTCCGGGACGGTCGGGGACGGTCCGGGGCGGGCGGTGTGAGGGGGAGCGGGGCCGGAACAGGGCGCCGGGCCCGCGGACGAGCGGTGCCGGGAGCCCATACCGCTCCCCCTTGGCCGAAGGTGCCCGCGCGGGGCGATCCGTCCGGCCTCCGGGGAGGACGGTAGCCCCCGCCTCCGACAACCGCCCCGGTGAAAGCCCCGGACCGGCTCCGGTCTGCGGCTCCGGTGGCCGGTCCGCCCGGTACGGGGGCCGGCCACCGGTCGGCACCCCGTCCGCGGGCGGTCGCCCCGGGCGGTTGCTGCGGGCGGAGGAACTCTCCGTGCCGAAGGATCGGCCGGGCCGCTGTCGGGCGCGGGCGGCGGGCACCATGACGGGCATGTCGAAGCCTGCCGTGTCGGTGCTCGCCGCCCTGCTCGTGGCCCTGGTCCCCTGCGCCGCGCTCACCCCGGCCGGAGGCCCGGACCGGGGGGCGTGCACCGTCGGCTTCTTCGCCGGGGATCCGCTCGTGACCGCGCGGCCGGTCGCCCCGGTGGCCGACGTCCCCGGCTGTCCGGCCGCCGTGGAGCGCGGGCTGTAGCGCTCGTCCGACGATTCCCGCCGGGCGGCTCAGTTCAGCCGGTGCCGCGCGGCCCGGGCGTCCCGGCGGACCTTGGCGGCGGTGTCGGGATCGAAGGCGTCCAGGATCTCGGCGTACTCGTCCATCTCCCCGGCCCCGCCCAGGAAGTCGCCGGTGCGGACCAGCAGCTCCGCCCGTTCCAGGCGGAGCTGGGCGGGGTGGCGGGGGAGGAGCAGGGCGAGTTCGGTGGCCCAGAGCTGGGTGCGAGCGTGTTCGGGGCGGTCGGCGGCCCAGGCCCGGATGTTGCCGAGCACCCGCAGCACGATGTCCAACGGTGCCGCGGGGGTGAGCAGTTCGGCGGTGAACTCGTGTCCGGTGGCGCGGACGAGCTCCGCCGCGTCCGGCAGGTCGAGCAGCCGGCCGCCGTGGAACGGGTCGGCCAGCACGTAGTCGTCGCCGCCGGCGGGGCCGCCGACCGCGACGATGAAGTGGCCGGGCAGGGCGATCCCGTGCACGGCGAGTCCGGCCCGCCGGCCGACGGCCATCCAGACCAGCGCGAGCATGATCGGCAGACCGCGCCGGCGCCGCAGCACGTCGGGCAGCAGCGAGGACTCCAGCCGCCGGTAGTCGGACTTCCGTCCGTGGAACCGCTCCCGGCCGCCGAGGACGGCGGCCAGCAGGGCGGCGGTCTCCTCGGGCCCGGCCGGGAACCGTTCGGCGACGGCGAGCCGGACCGAGGCCGCGTGCCGTTCGAGCGCGGCCTCACAGGCGGCGAGCAGGGCCGCGAGGGCGGGCGGGCCCGGCAGGTCGTCCGGGTCGTCCGGGTCGGGGGTGCGGGTGTGCTCGGCGGCCGCGAGCAGGCAGAGCAGCACCGGATCGGGGTGCTCGGCCCGGGCCTCGGTCCGGAAGCGTGTTCTGCTCTGCTCGGTCACGGTGGCTGCGGCGGCTTTCTGGGGACGGGCGGACAATCAGGCGGTTCCACGCGTGGGCGCTACCCCTGGGGGAGCCGCGCGTAGTGGTAAGTGTGACTGGTCGTGAAGCCGAGTCCGTCATACAGCGCGACGGCGCCGTCGTTCTCCGCCTCGACCTGGAGGAACGCGCCGGTGGCGCCCTCCTCGGCGGCGCGGGAGGCGAGCACCGCCATCAGCGCGGTGGCCAGCCCGGCCCGTCGCGCGCGGGGATCGACCTCGACCGCGCCGAAGCAGGCCCACGGGCCGTCGACGACGCACCGTCCGATCGCCAGCGGGGGCCGGCCCTCCGCCCCGGGCACGGTCGCGAACCAGACCGACGGCCCGCCGTGGATCACCCGCAGGGCGGCCTCCTCGACCGCCGGGTCGTCGGAGGCCCGGCGGTACAGCGACAGCCACTGCGGCCCGGCCGTCCGGGAGAGCCGCACCCGGCCGACCGCCGCCGGGGCGCCCGCCCGGGCGAGTCCGGCCAGTGGTGCGACCCGCACCAGGGTCGGCGAGTACATCGCGCCGAGCCGGTCCAGCGCGGCCCGCAGCGGTTCCGGGGAGCCGGGCGTGCTGACCTCCACCCAGGCCGGCAGCCCGCGCGCCGCGTACCAGGCGCGGGCGGCCGCGAGCGCCTCGTCGAGCGGGAGCCCGGGGTCGCCGAGCGCCTGGACGGAGTTGGCCCGCCGGGTGAATCCGGCCGAGGCGCGCAGCGTCCACGCACCGAGCGGTTCCCGGTCGACGGCCGGCCAGCCGCGGGCGGCGATCCGCTGGAGTTCGACCGGGGAGGCGGCCGGCAGCGGCGCGCGCCTGGCCGGGAAGAGCGGTACGACCTTGCCCGCGACGAGCAGCCGCTCGTCGAAGGAGACCGGTCCCCCGGTGCGCGGGACGACGGTCAGTCCCCGGTCGTCCCAGGAGGCGAGCACGCCGATCACGTCGCGGAACTCGGGCCTGCCGTCCACGAGGCCCGAGAGACGTCGCGCGGAGACCCGCAGGCCAACGTCCGCACGGCCTATCCGGACTTCCGGACGGTCCTGAACCGGCCCTTCGGCGGCCATCTGGGCACCTCCTGTGCATTTGCGGTCTCCGACCCGCGATACTAGGGGCGGGCATCGACGACGCCGCGCTCACCCGCGCACGCGAGAAAACAGAATGGGCCGCCGTGCCCTTCCGAGGAGGAACGACAGCGTGACCTACGTCATCGCGCAGCCTTGTGTCGACGTCAAGGACAAGGCGTGCATCGAAGAGTGCCCGGTTGACTGCATCTACGAGGGCGAGCGATCGCTCTACATCCACCCGGATGAGTGTGTCGACTGTGGCGCTTGTGAGCCGGTCTGCCCGGTCGAGGCGATCTTCTACGAGGACGACACGCCGGAGGAGTGGAAGGACTACTACAAGGCGAACGTCGAGTTCTTCGACGATCTCGGTTCGCCCGGTGGTGCGTCGAAGCTCGGTCTGATCGAGCGCGACCACCCGTTCATCGCCGCTCTGCCGCCGCAGAACGCCGAGCACTGACCGATCGGTGGCATCTGAGCTGTGACTACCAAGAACAGCACGCACGCGCCGTTCCCGGGCCACCCGGGAGCGGCGCGCCGCGTTTCGGACCTCCTGCCGGTCTTCCCCTGGGACAAGCTGGAGCCGTACAAGAAGACCGCTCTCGCGCACCCCGGAGGGCTCTGCGACTTCTCGGTCGGGACCCCCGTCGACCCGGTGCCCGAGGTGGTCCAGAAGGCGCTCGCCGCCGCGACCGACACCCCCGGATATCCGACCGTCTGGGGCCCGGTGGAGCTGCGCGGGGCGATCGCCGACTGGCTGCACCGCCGGGTCGGCGCCGAGATCGGCCCGCAGGCCGTGCTGCCGACCGTCGGCTCCAAGGAGCTCGTGGCCTGGCTGCCGACCCAGCTCGGCCTCGGCCCCGGCGACCAGGTCGCCTACCCGCGGCTGGCCTACCCGACGTACGAGGTGGGCGCCCGGCTCTGCGGCGCCGAGCCGGTGGAGTACGACTCGGTGGACGAGCTGGACGGTTCGCGGGTCCGCCTGATCTGGGTCAACTCGCCCTCCAACCCGACCGGTCGGGTGCTCGGCAAGGACGAGCTCCGCCGCACGGTCGCGTGGGCGAGGGAGCACCGGGCGCTGCTGGTCAGCGACGAGTGCTACCTGGAGCTGGGCTGGGAGGCCGACCCGGTCTCCGTCCTGCACCCGGACGTCTGCGGGACCGACGGTGACGGGAGGCAGCACGAGGGCCTGCTGGCCGTCCACTCCCTCTCCAAGCGCTCCAACCTGGCCGGCTACCGCGCCTCCTTCGTGGCGGGCGACCCGGTGGTGGTCAAGGAGCTGCTGGAGGTGCGCAAGCACGGCGGCATGATCGTGCCGGCCCCGGTCCAGGCGGCGACGGCCGCGGCGCTCGCGGACGACGCGCACGTGGCGGAGCAGCGCGAGCGGTACGCGGCCCGGCGCTCGGCGCTGCGGGCCGCGCTGGAGGCGTACGGGTTCCGGGTCGAGCACTCGGAGGCGAGCCTCTACCTGTGGGTGACCCAGGACCGGCCGTGCTGGGAGACGGTGGCCGAACTGGCCGCCCTGGGCATCCTGGTGGCGCCCGGCGACTTCTACGGGCCGGCCGGCGGACGGTTCGTCCGGGTCGCCTTCACGGCGACCGACGAGCGGGTCGCGGCGGCCGTGGAGCGGTTGCACGCCGGGCCCGCGGTGTAGCGGAACGGCCCGGGGGAGCGGCGTCGTACGCGGCTCCCCCGGGCCGCACGAGGGGTCGGCGTCCGATCAGGACGCCGACCCCTCGGCATGCGGCGGGCGGGTCTCAGCCGATCGGCAGGCCGCCGAGGGCGCCGCCGTTGACGCCGCCCAGCAGGCTGCCGAGCGGGCCGGTCAGACCGGTCAGGCCGTTCAGCGGGCTGTTCGGGCCGAGGTCGGCGCCGCCCAGACGGTTGGCCGAACCGTGCTCGGCCAGGCCGAGCACGTCGGCGCCCGGCAGGTCGGCCGCCAGGCCGCCGGGGAGGGCGCGGGTGACGGCGCCGAGCGGCAGCGCGTCGGTCACGGTGCCGGTGCTGGGCACGGCGCTGGTGAGGCCGGAGGCACCGGGGACGGCCTGGGTGAGGGCGCCGGCCTGGGAGAGCCCGCCGACCGGGTTGGCGCCGGCGCCGGCGCTGCGCTGCGTGGCGCTGTGGCCGGTGACGGCCTCGCCGAGCTTGCCGGCCAGGGCCTTGGCGACCTTCGGGGTGACGCCGGAGAGCTGGCCGGTGGTGGCGGCGGTCTGGTCGAGCGGTGCCGTCAGCGAGCTGGCCTTCTCGTTGGCCTCGGGGAGCTGCTGCGCGACGATGTTGCCGGTGGCGTCGGCGGTGGCGGGCACGCCCGCGGCGACGGTGGCGGCGCCGGTGTTCCCGGCCGCCTTGCCCAGCTCGTGGGTGGTGTGCTGGAGGGTGGAACCCGTGTCGGTGTTGGTCAGCTGGCTCAGCGGCGCGGCCAGGTCGCTCTTGGGCAGGAGGGCGTCGGCGGCGGACGCGGAGCCGGCCGCGACCAGCGGGGTCGCGCCGGCCGCCACGAGCAGTGCGGCCTGGGCGATCCGTCGCGTGAGGGGGTGAGACATGGGGCTCCTCGAAGGGGGTCTGGTGTCCGTCTCGTCCGCCGGGCGGACGACGTTGTTACCGCTTGAGAAGCCAGAAGGTTTCGGTCGGTGCAAGGAAAGCGTCGAGCCGACCATCGGATGGTACGACCGCCGTCGGGGTGGGCCCGGGTGCCCGGCCGGGGGTGTGCGGGTACGGCGGGGCAAGGGGAGTGACGGTTCTGCGCCAGGCCGGCCCGCCGGCACCGGCCGTCCACCTGCGTTGACACGAATCACTCGTACGGCGGCAACCCGGACACCAGTGCGTCAGCGGCCCGGACCGGGCGGTTCCCGCCCCCGGAAACACCACTGCGCCGGGCCGTCCGGGTGACCGGCCGGCCCGGCGCAGCGGGGCTGCTCAGCTCTTCGCGGCCGCGGCCAGCGAGACCAGCACGAGCTTGGTCGAGGTCCCGGTCGGCTGCGGCTTCCAGCCGTCCTCCGACTTCGCCTTCCGCCAGATCTTCCCGTCGTACGCGACGGTCTCGATGCCCAGCTTCTGGGCCTGGGTCACCGCCCAGTGCGCCACCGCCCAGCCGCTCTGGCGCTCGGCGTCCGGCCCGGCGTCGGTGGAGGCGGTCGGGTCAGGGGTCAGCGAGACGGCGTTCTCGGCGCCCTTGACCGTGGACGAGTAGCCGCCGGCCGGGGTCACCGTGCGGCCGAACTCGCGGCGGACCCGGTCGCTCAGCACCTGGGTCCGGTCCGGCGGGGCGGCGGCCGGGGCGGTGGCGCCGGGGGCGGTGGCCGTCGGTGCCTCCTCGGCCTCGTCGGGCGCCGCGAAGTCGTGCACCACGCAGTTCAGCGAGGCCGCCTCGCGGCCCGTCAGCGCGGAGGCCAGCAGGGTGGCCTTGGTCTCGTGCTTGGCGTAGGCCTGCGGGTAGCCGCTCTTCTGCACCTGCTGGGCCGCGTCGGTCAGCGGCAGCCGGGTGTAGCCGGGGACCTTCACCAGGCCGTCGAGGAACTTGTTGGTCGCGTAGACCGGGTCCATGATCTGCTGCACGGTGCCCCAGCCCTGGGAGGGCCGCTGCTGGAACAGGCCGACCGAGTCCCGGTCGCCGCCGGTCAGGTTGCGGATCTTGGATTCCTGCATCGCGGTGGCCAGCGAGATGGTCACCGCCCGGTCCGGCAGGGCGCGGGAGTGCGCGACGGCGGCGATGGTCGCCGCGTTGGCCGCCTGCGGGATCTCCAGCTCGCCCTCGCCGGCCGGGGTCTTCACCGAGCAGCCCTCGGGGGTCAGCAGCTTCTGGTCGCGGAGCCAGAACAGCCCGACCGCCACCACGGCCAGCACCAGCAGACCGATCAGCACCGCCCGCAGTCCACGACGCCGCCGGGGCACCGTGCCGTCGTCCCGGCCGCCGCTCCTTCTCCTGGCCACCGCCGCCCCTCTCACCGAACCGTGCTGTCCGGACCGGGGTTCCGGGCCGGGCATCCGAACCGACACCGTACCCACTCGGACGGGTGTGCGGTGACCGTCGGTTGCGGGTGACGGTGTCACAGCCCCGCTACGGCGGGGCCGCGCCGTGACCCGCCACCGGACTAGGCTGGGTGACCATGAGCAGCCCGAAGACGTCCCTGGACCTCACCCTCGACGGCGGCGCGCTGACCGCCCAGCTGGTGGACTTCCCCTCCGTCAGCGGCGACGAGCAGGCGCTCGCCGACGCCGTGGAGGCCGCCCTGCGCGCCTACCCGCACCTGACCGTCGACCGGTACGGCAACAACGTGGTGGCCCGCACCGACCTCGGCCGGGCCGAACGCGTGCTGCTCGCCGGGCACCTGGACACGGTGCCGATCGCCGACAACCTGCCCTCCTACGTCGAGGGCGACCTCCTCTACGGCTGCGGCACCTCCGACATGAAGTCCGGCGTGGCCGTCCAGCTCAGGCTCGCCGCCACCCTGCCGGAGCCCAACCGCGACCTCACCTTCGTGTTCTACGACTGCGAGGAGGTGGAGGCCCACCGCAACGGCCTCGGGCACCTCGTCCAGGCCCACCCCGACTGGCTGGCCGCCGACTTCGCGGTGCTGATGGAGCCCAGCCAGGCCACCGTCGAGGGCGGCTGCCAGGGCACCCTGCGCGCACAGGTCCGGCTCACCGGCGTGCGCGCCCACTCGGCCCGCAGCTGGCTCGGCGACAACGCCATCCACCACGCCGCCGAGGTGCTCGGCCGGCTCGCCGCGTACGAGCCGCGCCGGGTCGAGATCGACGGGCTGGAGTACCGCGAGGGCCTCAACGCGGTGCGGATCGACGGCGGGGTGGCCGGGAACGTCATCCCCGACGAGTGCGTGGTGACCGTCAACTTCCGGTTCGCCCCGGACCGCGACGAGGCCGCGGCCGAGAAGCACGTGCGCGAGGTCCTCGACGGCTACGAGGTCACGGTCACCGACTTCGCCCCGGGCGCGCTGCCCGGCCTCGCGCAGCCGGCCGCCCGGGCGTTCGTGGCCGCGACCGGCGGCACGGCCCGCGCCAAGTTCGGCTGGACCGACGTCGCCCGGTTCAGCGCGCTCGGCGTCCCGGCGGTCAACTACGGCCCGGGCGACCCGAACCAGGCCCACAAGCGGGACGAGCACTGCTCGCTCACCGCCATCGCCGAGACCGAGGAGCGGCTGCGCGCCTGGCTGACCGACTGAGGCGACAAGCGCATCAACGGCTGAACGCCACCTTCCGGTTGCCCAACCGACCTTTCACCGTTGCCTGAAAACCGGGATCGGCGGGCGTAGGGTTTCGTCATGACAGGCACTGGAGACGAAAAGCACTACGGACACGGTCCTGAGCAGGTGGGCGAGCCGCACCCGAAGAAGGCGTGGCCCGAGAAGCAGAAGGGCCCGGTGCTGGTGCGCCGGGACCAGGTCGGCGAGAGCACGACGGACCAGCGCCTGCTGGACACCACCGGCCCGACCGACTGGCTGCACACCGACCCCTGGCGGGTCCTGCGGATCACCTCGGAGTTCGTCGAGGGCTTCGGCGCGCTGGCCGAACTCCCGCCCGCGATCAGCGTCTTCGGCTCCGCCCGGACCCCGGTCGACTCGACCGAGTACGCGGCGGGCGTGGCGATCGGACGGGCGCTGGCCGAGGCCGGCTACGCGGTGATCACCGGGGGCGGCCCCGGGGCGATGGAGGCGGCCAACCGGGGCGCCTCGGACGCCGGCGGGCTCAGCGTCGGGCTCGGCATCGAGCTGCCCTTCGAGCAGGGGCTCAACGAGTTCGTCGACCTCGGGCTGAACTTCCGCTACTTCTTCGTCCGCAAGACGATGTTCGTGAAGTACGCCCAGGGGTTCGTCGTCCTGCCCGGCGGCCTCGGCACGCTGGACGAGCTGTTCGAGGCGCTCACCCTGGTGCAGACGAAGAAGGTCACCCGCTTCCCGGTGATCCTCTTCGGCAGCGAGTACTGGGGCGGGCTGGCCGACTGGCTGAAGAACACCCTGGTCGCGCAGGGCAAGGCCGCCCCGCACGACCTGGAGCTCTTCCACATCACCGACGACATCGACGAGGTCCTGAAGATCCTCGCCGACGCCCGCCGGCCGGTGAACGAGATCTAGGCCCTGCCCGGCGCGCCTCTCAGGCCAACCCCCGGCGGGCGACCGCCGGGGGACGGCTGCCGCGGATCGAGGCGACCATGTCCAGCACCTGCCGGGTCTCCGCCACCTGGTGCACCCGGTACACCCGGGCGCCCAGCCAGGCGGAGACCGCGGTGGTCGCCAGCGTGCCGAGCAGCCGCTGGTCCACCGGCAGGTCCAGGGTCTCGCCGACGAAGTCCTTGTTGGAGAGCGAGACCAGCACCGGGAACCCGGTCGCCGTCATCTCCGGCAGCCGCCGGGTCGCCTCCAGCGAGTGCCGGGTGTTCTTGCCGAAGTCGTGCCCCGGGTCGATGACCACCGCGTCCCGCCGCACGCCGAGCCCCACCGCCCGCTCGGCCAGCCCGACGGTCACCCGCAGGATGTCCGCCATCACGTCCGGGTACCCGGTCCGGTGCGGTCGGGTCCGCGGCTCGGCGCCGCCCGCGTGGGTGCAGACCAGCCCGGCGTCGTACCGGGCGGCCACCTCGGCCAGCCGCGGGTCCACCCCGCCCCAGGCGTCGTTCAGCAGGTCCGCGCCGACCTCGCAGACCGCCTCGCCGACCTCGTGCCGCCAGGTGTCGACGCTGATCACGGCCTCCGGGTGGCGCTTGCGCAGCTCCGCCACGAACGGCACGGTGCGCCTCAGCTCCTCCTCGACGGTGACCTCGTCGCCCGGCCCGGCCTTCACCCCGCCGATGTCCAGGATCGCGGCGCCCTCGGCCATCGCGCGGTCGGCGGCGGCGAACGCCGCCTCGTCGGCGAAGGTGGCGCCCTTGTCGAAGAACGAGTCAGGAGTCCGGTTGACGATCGCCATGATCACCAGCTCGTCGTCGCCGAATTCCCGTGGTCCCAGGCGCAGTGCCACCGATGTCTCCTCCACAGCTGCTGCGAGTGCGATGATGGCCCCCGGCCCATCGGGACCATGATCCCACTCCTGTCGGGGCCGGCCGGAAAATCGGGAGGACCGCTCGTGTTCTGGGTGATCGTGGTGGCGATGGCCGTGGTGGTCGGCGGCGCCGCGCTGGTGGCGCTGGGCGGGGGCGGCTCGCTGCCGGAGGCGGTGCACGACCGGATCGCCGCCGGGCTGCCGCAGGACCGCCCGCTCGGTCAGGAGGACGTCGAGGCGATCCGCCTGCCGATGGCCGTCCGCGGCTACCGGATGGACGAGGTGGACGACGTGCTCGACCGGCTGGGCGTCGAACTCGCCTACCGCGACGCGCGGATCGTCGAGCTGGAGGCGCTCGCCGCCGTGCGCGGCGCGGTGGAGGCCACCGACCGCCCCGGCACGGGCGCCGAGCCGCTGCCCGGCCTGGAGGACTTCGCCAAGGTCGTCGAGCCCGCCGTCGTCCTCACCAAGGCTCCCGCCGGCCCGGAGGACGCGGAGCCGGCGGACGGCCGGTGAGCGCCGACGCGGACGTCGCGGCCGGTGCCCCGGCGGACGCCCCGACCGGTGGCGCCGTCGTCGGCCCGGACGGCCTGCGCCGCTGCGCCTGGGGCGACTCGGCGGACGACTACCGCACCTACCACGACACCGAGTGGGGGCGCCCGGTCCACGGCGACGACGCCCTGTTCGAGCGGGTCTGCCTGGAGGCCTTCCAGTCCGGGCTCTCCTGGATCACCATCCTGCGCCGCCGCGAGGGCTTCCGGTCCGCCTTCGCGGGCTTCGAGATCGCGAGGGTCGCGGAGTTCGGCGGGGCCGACGTCGAGCGGCTGCTCGGCGACACCGGGATCATCCGCAACCGGGCCAAGATCGAGGCGTCGATCGCCAACGCCAGGGTCGCCCGCGACCTGGACGGCGGGCTGGACGCGCTGATCTGGCAGTTCGCCGCAGACCCGGACCGGCCGGCCCCCCGCTCGACGGGCGAGGTACCGGCCGTCACGCCCGAGTCGACGGCACTGGCCAAGGCGCTGAAGAAGGCGGGCTTCCGGTTCGTCGGCCCGACCACCGCCTACGCCCTGATGCAGGCCTGCGGGCTGGTCGACGACCACCTCGCCGACTGCCACGTCCGGTCCGTCCTCGACGGGACGCGGCCCGGGGCGTAGCGCGCGGTCGCCGGCGGACCCGGCGGTGGGCGGGCGGTCCGGCGGGCCGTGCGCCGGTCAGCGCCCCAGGTACTGCGGCTTCTCCTTGGCGATGAAGGCGCGGACCGCGATCCGGTGGTCCTCGCTGTCGCCGGCCAGCGTCTGCAGCTCGTCCTCCTTGTCGAGCAGCTCGCTCAGCGTGTGCGCGGCGCCGTACGCCAGAGACTCCTTGATCGCGCCGTACGCCACGGTCGGGCCATCGGCCAGCTCCTTGGCGAACACCCTTGCGGTGGCCGCCAGTTCGGCGGCCGGCACCACCTTGGTGGCCAGCCCCAGCTCCATCGCCTCGGCGGCCTTCACGGTGCGCGGCAGCATCAGCAGCTCGGTGGCCCGGGCGTGTCCGACCAGCCGCGGCAGCGTCCAGGACGCGCCCGAGTCGGCGGTCAGGGCGATACCGGCGAAGGCGGTGTTGAAGCCGGCCGTCTCCGAGACGATCCGGAAGTCGCAGGCGAAGGCCAGCGAGGCGCCCGCGCCGGCCGCCACCCCGCCCACCGCCGCCACGGTCGGCTTGCGCATCCCGGCCAGCGCCCGCAGCAGCGGGTTGTAGTGCTCGGCGACGGTCTTCAGCGCGCCCTCGCCGGTCTCCTCGGCCTGCCGGAGCAGGCCCAGGTGCTCCTTGAGGTCCTGGCCGACGCAGAACGCCCGGTCGCCCGCGCCGGTGAGCAGGACGGCCCGCACCGCCGGATCCTCGGCGGCGGCCGTCACGGTGTCACGCAGAGCCACCTTGGTGGGTACGTCCAGCGCGTTCATCGCCTCCGGGCGGTTGATCGTGATGACGGCCAGGCCGCCGTCCAGCTCGTACAGCACGGAATCGGACATGGGCGAGGGCTCCCTTGCTCGTCGCGCGGTGATCGCACGGTGGTCGTGGGCTGCCAGGATGCCGGAGTGCGGGGCCGGCTGGGGAGTGTGAGGTATCGCACCTTCCGGCGGCGGACTGATCACCGCCGCGCCGGGGCTTATGGCGGGAAATGCGCCGGTTGGGGGCGGTCCGGCCGAGGTTGCACCGAGAGTGATGTTGGTCATCAGGCCGTGGCATGCGGGATAATGGCTTCCGATCAATGCGTTCGATACCGGCGGTGGACGGACTGCCGGTGCGTAGCTGAGCGTTGCAGGAAGGGGAACGAGCATGGCGGCCATGAAGCCGCGGACGGGTGACGGCCCGCTCGAAGTCACCAAAGAGGGGCGGGGCATCATCATGCGCGTTCCGCTCGAAGGCGGCGGACGCCTCGTGGTGGAGCTCACGCCTGACGAGGCCGACGCCCTCGGTGAGGCCCTGAAGAAGGCCTGCGGCTGACCGCAGCAGGTGCTCGCCATCTCCTGGAGATGTGCCACCGGCCCGGGTCCGACGATCACGTCGGCCCGGGCTCGGTCGTTCCCGGGCCGCTAAGGGCCCTGGGAGCCCGCCGCGCGGCCCCCGGGCCCCCCGGGTCGGCCCTCAGCGTTTGACGGCGCAGAGCAGCCCGTCCGAGACCGGCAGCAGCGCCGGCAGCAGCTTCTCGCTCTCCCGGACGTCGCGCACCAGGTCGCGGACCGACCGGGTCTGCGGGTCCTGCTGCTCCGGCTCGGCCAGCCGGCCCTCCTGGAAGACGCCCTCGAAGCAGACCATCCCGCCCGGCCGCAGCAGCCGCAGCGACTCCGCCAGGTACTCCTGTGACTCCGCCGGGTCGCCGTCGCAGAACACCAGGTCGTACTGGCCGTCGGCGAGCCGCGGCAGCACCTCCAGGGCCCGGCCCGGTATGAACCGCGAGCGGTTGGCCGCGAAACCGGCGGCCTGGTACGCCTCCCTGGCCAGCTGCTGGCGGACCGGTTCGGAGTCGACGGTGGTGAGCACGCCGTCCGGCCGCATCCCGCGCAGCAGGTAGACCCCGGAGACGCCCGTCCCGGTGCCGATCTCGGCCACCGCCTTGGCGTCCAGCGCGGCCGCGAGCAGCCGGAGGCAGGCGCCTCCGCTGGGTCCGATCGCCCTGATTCCGGTCCGCGCGGACTGTGCCCGGGCGTAGGTCAGCACCGCGTCCTCGCCGACGTAGGTGTCCGCGAGAGCCGCATGCGCGGGCCCGAACTCGCTGATGGCTGCCTCTTTCGGAGCCCCGGGTGGCGGCCCGGCGCCTAGCGGATGTCGATATTTCCTGCCACAGATTACTGGCCGGGCGGGAACCGCGTACGGCGGCGGGCCGTTGGTGAGGCAGGGACCGGGGGAACAGGAGGTTCCCGGGCCTGTTCTCCGGCTTGACGGTCGCGGGCACTTTTATCCGGGCTTGACGGGTGAGGTGGATATGGTGGTGGCCCTGCTGGGCAGAAGAGCCGACCGAGGAGGTGTGGCCGAGGGCGACGTCCCTGTGCGGCGGCACTCCCGCGGCACCGCGTCGGCCCGTACGCCGAAGCCCGTGATGAACCAGCCTGCGCACTCCACTCCGGACCAGCCGGCCGCCGCGCCCCAGACGCCGGCCGCCGGTACCGCCGAGGCCCCCGCCCTCGCGACCTTCGCCGAGGGCCCCGACGCGCAGACCTGGACTCCGCCCAGCTGGGAGGAGATCGTCGAGGCCCACAGTGCCCGCGTCTACCGCCTCGCCTACCGGCTGACCGGTAACCAGCACGACGCCGAGGACCTCACCCAGGAAGTCTTCGTCCGGGTGTTCCGTTCGCTGTCCACGTACACCCCCGGCACGTTCGAGGGCTGGCTGCACCGGATCACCACCAACCTGTTCCTGGACATGGTCCGCCGACGCCAGCGCATCCGCTTCGACGCGCTCGGTGACGACGCGGCCGAGCGGCTGGCCTCGCGCGAGCCCAGCCCGGCCCAGCACTTCAGCGATACCCACTTCGACGCCGACGTCCAGCAGGCGCTGGACACCCTGGCGCCCGAGTTCCGGGCCGCCGTGGTGCTCTGCGACATCGAGGGACTCTCCTACGAGGAGATCGCCGCGACGCTCGGCGTGAAGCTCGGTACCGTCCGCAGCCGCATCCACCGCGGCCGCTCGCACCTGCGTGCCGCGCTCAAGCACCGCGCACCCGGTGCCGCCCCCGGCCGTGAGCGCCGCGGCGGCGGTGCCGACGAGCCGGTGCCGGTCGGCGCCGTCGCCGGTGAGGCCGCGGTCGCGCCGGGCGGTCGCTGACTGAGGCGGTCTTCAGCGCAACCGGCCGCTCAGGACCGGGCCACTCCG
>NZ_JBEXNT010000130.1:0-26457 GCF_040611255.1 Kitasatospora sp. NPDC002965
TCGGCCGCGCGACCCCGCGCGGCGTCCGGCTCGCCCGCACCGGCCTGCACCCCCGGCTCGCCCGCGCGCTCGTCGACGGCGCCCCGCTGGTCGGCGCCGACCGGGCCGCCGAGGTGGTCGCCCTGCTCTCCGAGGAACCGCCCCGCCCCCTCGGCGACGACCTCGGCGCCGTCCTGCGCACCGTCCGCGGCGGCCGGGACCCCTACGCCGGCCGCTGGCGCGAGGAGGTCCGCCGCCTGCGCCGCGGGACCGGCGGCGACGGCGCGGGCGCCGGGAGCCCGCAGAACCCGCCGGGCACGCCGGGCACGTCCCTCCCTGACGCGGCCGCCACCGGGCTGGTGGTGGCCCTGGCCTTCCCCGAACGGATCGCCCGGGCCCGGGTCGAGAAGCCCGAACCCGGAACCCGCAGCCCCTACCTGATGGCCTCCGGCACCGCCGCCGAACTCGCCCCCGGCACGGCACTGGGCGGCGTCCCGTGGCTGGCCGTGGCCGTCGCCGACCGCCCGGCCGGCTCACCGTCCGCGCGGGTCCTGCACGCCGCCGCGCTCGACGAGGGGACCGCCAGGCTGGCCGGCGCGCCCCTGCTCACCTCCCGCGAGGAGGTGCACTGGGACGTC
The DNA here is from genome assembly GCF_040611255.1 of Kitasatospora sp. NPDC002965. Lineage (NCBI taxonomy): Bacteria > Bacillati > Actinomycetota > Actinomycetes > Kitasatosporales > Streptomycetaceae > Kitasatospora > Kitasatospora sp. NPDC002965. The sequence continues at coordinate 618 of NZ_JBEXNT010000130.1, forward strand.
AGGCGCCGGGAGGTGACCGCCCGGCGGGTGGAGTCACTGGGCGCCGTCGAACTCGCCGCCGAGCCCCTCGGCCGACCCGCACCCGCGCTGGTGCGGACCGCCTTGCTGGAAGGACTGTCCCGCGAGGGCGTCGGCGCCCTGCTCGGCTGGCCCGCCGGAGCGGCCGGACTGCGCGAGCGGCTGGCGTTCCTGCACACCGCGCTCGGCGAACCCTGGCCGGACGTCTCCGACGAGGCGCTGCTGGCCGCCGCCGAGGAGTGGCTGGAGCCCGAACTCTCCCGCGCCCGGCGGCGTTCCGACCTCGCCCGGATCGACACCGCTGCCGCCCTGCAACGCCTCCTGCCCTGGGCGAGCGGCGCGGCCGGGCGGCTGGACGAGCTGGCGCCGGAACGGATCACCGTCCCGTCCGGCTCCCGGATCCGGGTCGACTACAGCGGCGAACGCCCGGTGCTGGCGGTCAAGTTGCAGGAGCTCTTCGGCTGGGCGGCGGCCCCGGCGCTGGCCGGCGGACGCGTACCGCTCACCGTCCACCTGCTCTCCCCCGCCGGACGCCCGGCCGCCGTCACCGGGGACCTCGCCACCTTCTGGCGCGACGGCTACCGCGCCGTCCGCGCCGACCTGCGCGGCCGCTACCCCCGCCACCCCTGGCCGGAGGACCCGACCACGGCCGAACCGACCAGGCGCACCAACGCCCGGCGCTGAGCCGGTCGGTGCGCCACACGTCCGGGTGCGCCGCCCGTCCGGTGTGCCGCGCGCGGCGGGCGGTCGCACCGGACGCACCACGCGCACCGGACGGCCGCCCGCGGGGACGCACCCCCACGGACGGCCGTCCGCCGCGGCCGGGTCAGGACTGCTGGACGAAGTACGGCTCGACGGTCATCCAGCCGTTGCCGCGCGCCCCGTTGAGGCGGCCCGACGAAGCCCGGGCGAGGGTGTACCAGGACTCCACGTAGTCCGGGTCGTCGGTCCACCAGGAACCGGGCAGCGCCGCCAGGACGGCGTTGACCAGCGGGATGTAGGCGCCCTGGTCGGCGATGGTGAGCAGGACGGCGGCGATCGCCTGGGCGAGCGCCAGGTAGTTGGTGTCACCGTCGTCCTCCATCAGGACGACATCGGCCAGGTTGTACTTGTAGGACGACCAGTTCACCAGGATCTGGTTCGGGTAGTACACCGTGCCGTCGTACTGGAGGTACGGCATCGCGACCGAGTCGACCTTGACCTTGCCGTCCTGGCCGAAGCCGGTCACCAGGCTGAACATCTCGGCGGCGCCCTTGAACCAGGGCTCCTCGTCGTCGGACACCTCGATGCCACTGATCTTGGTGGCCCACCAGCCACCGGCGGCCTGCGCCGAGGCCGGAACGGCCGGAACGGCCGCCCCGGGAGCCACCGCACCGGGAGCCGCTGCGCCCGGACCGGCGTTCCCGAGACCGAGCGCGCCGAACTCCCGCTGGAGGACGGCGATCCCGGCGGCCAGCGTCCTGGCCGTGTCGATGTCGACCAGGTAGACCGGCTGCGCGGGCACCGTCGCGGCGTCGAGGACGTGCAGGCGGCCGGCGGCGTCGTAGGCGCGGACGGTGCGGGCGTGGTCGTCGGCGACGGCGGTGGCCACCAGCGGCGCCGCCCCCGCGTCCAGGGCGGCCCGCATCGACGGATCGGCCAACTGGACCCGCAGCAGCGGGCCGAGGCCGGCGCCGAGGCCCTTGGCCGTGGCGATGGCGCGGTCCGCCTGCGCGGCGGTGGCCGCGAGCCCGCGGGCGGCGGGGCCCTGGGCGGCGGCGGCCAGCGGGCCGAGCTCGGCGGCGCCGCCCGGGGCGGTCGCGGTCGCGGACCGCAGCCGCTCGCGCAGTGCGGCGTCGGTGAGGGAGGTGGCCAGGGTGCGGGCGACCTCGTCCTCGATCGCGGACACCCGGGTGGCGGACGCGGGTGCGGGTGCGGTGGGGGCGGAGGCCGGAACAGGGGCGGGGGCGGCCACGGCCTGACCCGCGCCGAGCGCGAGCAGGGGCAGGGCCGCGAGCGCCACGACGGCGCGCCGCATGCGGGGCTGGGGCATGAGGGGATCTCCAGACTCGTCGGGTGAGGCGTCGGAGTGTCAGAGCGGTGGGACAGCGCCGTGCCGCATCGAGCGCGTCGGCGCCATGACAAGTGAAGAGCTTTCCTGACCCGGCATCAAGTCCCGGCGTGCACAGTGCCCGCCGGGTGGATCCCGGCGGATCCCGACAGATCCCCGGGCTCGGGCGCCGCCGTCACCGACGGGCGACGGGGCGACGGACGGCCCCTCAGGGCCGACCCTCCGGCACCGCGTCGGCGGGCCCCGCACCCGCGGGCCCTGCGCCGCCGGGCATCGCATCGGCGGGCGGGCGGACGACTGCCGCAGGACGGCGGCGCTGTGGACGCTTCGGACGGCGTTCGGCCACGAACTCCACGGGCACCCCGACGGGTTCCAGTAACCGCACCAGCGCCTCCGCGACGGCCCCGGGGTCGCCACGGCCGTCGCACAGCGCCGACCAGGGGGCGCCGTCCACCCGCACCGACACCGCCCAGACGCTGTCCACCGGCGCCGGCCGGCCGTCCTCCGGAGCGGTGACCAGGTGCAGGATCCTCACGTGCCGGAGGTCCGACACCGGCCGCCACCGCCCGCCCGGCGCGGCCCGGACGAACCGGAACCGCTCAGGGGCGTCGGGCGGGCTGAACTCCACCCCGTGGAAGCGGCGCAACGGATCCCTCATCTCCCGCACCCCGCCCCGCAGGGAGCACAGGACGTAGACGCCGCAGACGACGCACAGGTTGACGACGGGGTCGAGCTTGACCAGGAACCGGAGCACGAGGATCAGCGGAACGTAGGCGGCGAACCAGGTGAAGTGCAGGCCGAGTCCGAGTACCGCGCGGGAGAGCACGATCCACCCGGCGAGGGACCACCGCCCGCCGCCCGGACGGACCGTCAGCACCGCGGCGCCGGGCGTCGCGGTGAGGCGCGGAATCGGTGCCCGGTTCTTCACCGCCTCAGCGTAGGAGCGGGGCGGGGCGGCCGGGAAGACCCTCCGCACCGCCGGGCTGGCCTACCCCGCGGGCCGGTCGGCGGGCGGATCTGGCACGAGGACCGGCGGGCCGCCCCCGCGCGTCCGGACGTACCGGTCGGTCCGGAGCTCGACCGCCAGACCGGCGGGCGCGAGCAGTCCCCCGAGCTGTTCGACGAGCCGCCGCGGGTCCCCGGGCACCTCGTAGGCCGACAGCGGCGCCGTCCCGGGACGGGCCGCCTCCCTTCGGACGGTGAAGGTCTCGCGGGCGGGCCGCGGATCCCCGTCGACGGGGGCGACGATCCGGTGGGCCACCCGCAGGTTCCCGAGTTCCGTCACCGGGCGCCACCGCCCCCGCACCCCCAGCCGGACGAAGCGCATCCGCGCCGGCGCGTCCGGCGGCGCGAACTCCAGCCGGCTCGGCCGGGTGAGTTCCCCCCAGCCGGACACGAGCCAGCAGGCCAGGACCTCCAGCAGCGCCAGCGCCCCGACGAGCCCGACCACGGCCCCGGTGCCGACGCCGAGGACCGCGTGGACGGCCGCCCCCGCCAGCAGGCCGAGCGGCAGCAGGACCACCTGCGGGCCGAGCCCCGCCGCCGTCTCCCGGCCCAGGATCCCGGCCGTCTCGCGCACCCGGTCCCGCCCGGTGCCGAGCACCAGCACCGCCGCGTCCGGCCCCACCCGCACGGTCACCCGCTCCGTCACGCCCCCAGCGTAGGGCGGCGGCGCGGGCCGCAGAAGGCCCCCGGGCGGCGGCGGTCCGTCGGCCGCCGCCCGGGAGGGGCTCCCGTCGGGCGTCAGTGCGCGGCGGCCTCCCAGTCGGCACCGACGCCGACCGAGACGTCGAGCGGCGCGCGCAGCGGGTAGGCGCCCGCCATCTGCTCGCGGACGATCGCCTCGACCTGCTCGCGCTCGCCGGGGGCGAGCTCCAGCACGATTTCGTCGTGCACCTGGAGCAGCATCCGGGAGTCGAGGGCGGCGGCGGTCAGCGCCTCGTCGACCCGCAGCATGGCGATCTTGACGATGTCGGCGGCCGAGCCCTGGATCGGGGCGTTGAGGGCCATCCGCTCGGCCATCTCGCGGCGCTGGCGGTTGTCGCTGTTGAGGTCCGGCAGGTAGCGGCGACGGCCGAGCAGGGTCTCGGTGTAGCCGGTGGCGCGGGCCTCGTCGACGACCCGGCGCAGGTAGTCCCGCACGCCGCCGAAGCGCTCGAAGTAGGTGTCCATCAGGCCCTGCGCCTCGGCGGGCTTGATGCCGAGCTGCTGGGAGAGCCCGTACGCGGAGAGGCCGTAGGCGAGGCCGTAGGACATCGCCTTGATCTTGCGGCGCATCTCGGCGTCGACGGCGGTGCCCGGCACCTCGAAGACCTGGGAGGCGACGGTGGTGTGGAGGTCCTCGCCGGTCGCGAAGGCCTCGATCAGGGCGTCGTCCTCCGAGAGGTGGGCCATGATCCGCAGTTCGATCTGCGAGTAGTCGGCGGTGAGCAGCGCCTCGTAGCCCTCGCCGACGACGAAGGCGCGGCGGATCATCCGGCCCTCCTCGGTGCGGACCGGGATGTTCTGCAGGTTCGGGTCCTGCGAGGACAGCCGGCCGGTGGCGGCGACCATCTGGTTGAAGGTGGTGTGGATGCGGCCGGCCGGGGAGACCGTCTTGAGCAGGCCCTCGACGGTGGTGCGCAGCTTGGCCTGGTCGCGGTGGCGCAGCAGGATGACCGGCAGCTCGTTGTCGGTCTGGGTGGCGAGCCAGGTGAGCGCGTCGGCGTCGGTGGTGTAGCCGGTCTTGATCTTCTTGGTCTTGGGGAGGGCGAGCTCGCCGAAGAGGATCTCCTGGAGCTGCTTGGGCGAGCCGAGGTTGAACTCGCGGCCGGCGGCGGCGTGGGCCTCCTCGACGACGCGCTGGATCTCGGCGGCGAACTGCGCCTCCAGGCCGGTGAGCCAGGGGCGGTCGGCGGCGATGCCGGTGCGCTCCATCCGGGCGAGCAGGGCGGCGATCGGCAGCTCCATGTCGCGCAGCAGCCCGGTGGCGCCGACCTCGGTGAGGCGGGTGTCGAAGAGCGCGGCGAGGTCGAGCACGGCGCGGGCCTGGAGCATCAGCGCCTGGGCGCCCGCGGTCGGGTCCTCCTCGGGGGCGTCGAAGGCGAGCTGGCCGGACTCCGCGGCGGGGGCCGGGGCGAGCGAGCGGGCCAGGTACTCCTCGGCGAGCACGTCGAGGGTGAAGGTGCGGCGGCCGGGCTTCTCCAGGTAGGCGGCGAGGGCGGTGTCGGCGTGGACCCCCTCGATCCGCCAGCCGCGCTCGGCGAAGGCCCGCATGACCTGCTTGGCGATGTGCAGCGCCTTGGGGGCGGCCGGGTCGGCCAGCCAGGCGGCGAAGGCGCGCTCGTCCTCCTCGGCGAGCAGCGCCGGGTCGAACCAGGCGGCCGTCTCGCCGACGGCGAGCGCGATCTCGGTGACCTCGCCGCTGCCGAGCGCCCACTGGTAGACGGCGGCGAGCGCGACCGGCGTCTTGCCCGCGGCGTGCTCCCCGAGCCAGGCGGCGAGCGTGCCGGGGTCGGTGAGGAGTTCGCCGTCGACCTCGACGCCGGGGGCGAGTTCGGTCTCGGCCTCCGCCTCGGCGCCGGACGGGTCGATGCCGAGGACGCGGTCGCGGAAGTTGGCGTTGCGGAACTCCAGCGACTCCATCAGGGTCGTGACGGCCGCCTTGTCGAACGGCGTGCGCTCCAGGTCGGTGACGCCGAGGGGGAGTTCGACGTCGCGGACCAGCTCGGTGAGGACCCGGTTGCGCTTGACCGAGTCGAGGTGCTCGCGCAGCTTCTCGCCGATCTTGCCCTTCACCTCGTCGGCCCGGGAGACCAGTTCGTCGAAGGAGCCGAACTGGTTGACCCACTTGGCGGCGGTCTTCTCGCCGACGCCGGGGATGCCGGGCAGGTTGTCGGACGGGTCGCCGCGCAGGGCGGCGAGGTCCGGGTACTGGCGGGGGGTGACGCCGTACTTCTCGGCGACCTTCTCCGGGGTGTAGCGGGTGAGTTCGGAGACGCCCTTGGTCGGGTAGAGGACGGTGACGTGCTCGGTGACCAGCTGGAGGGAGTCGCGGTCGCCGGTGACGATGTCGACGTCGAAGCCGGCCGCCTCGGCGGCGGTGGCCAGGGTGGCGATGATGTCGTCGGCCTCGAAGCCCTCGACGGTCATCCGCGGGACGTGCATCGCGTCGAGCAGTTCGCCGATCAGGCCGATCTGGCTGCGGAACTCGTCCGGGGTCTTGGCCCGGTTGGCCTTGTAGTCGGGGAACGCCTCCGAGCGGAAGGTCTGGCGGGAGAGGTCGAAGGCCACCGCGAGGTGGGTCGGCCGCTCGTCACGGACGGTGTTGGCGAGCATCGAGGCGAAGCCGTACACCGCGTTGGTCGGCTGGCCGGTGGAGGTGTTGAAGTTCTCCACGGGCAGTGCGTAGAACGCCCGGTAGGCCATGGAGTGCCCGTCGAGCAGCATCAGGCGGGGCCGCGACCCGGCTCCGCCACCCGCCGCGCCCTTGTCCGTACTCTGCGTAGCCACGTCAACGTCCGTTCCTGCCGATTCCACTACCGGCCACCGATCCTATGGCCCGGCACCGACAAAAGGGGCACGCCCGAGGGGGGCGGCCCCTCCCGCCGCGCCCGCCACGCACGCCTCCTCCGCCACCGCCACTACCGCCGAGTAGGACGGTCGTACGATCACAGGCAGCACGACGACGCGACCCCCCGAGCGGCAGGAGCTCCCCCATGACCGACGCGGCCCCCGAAGCCACCGACGCGGCCCCCGTCCTCCACATCCCGCAGGAGGTGCTGGACCACTTCGCGAAGCTCGGCGTGGACCCGGCGACCTTCTCCGGCGGGAGCCTCGGCGAGAAGCTGGGCCTCCGGATCGTCGAGGCCTCGGGCGACCGGGTCGTCGGCACCATGCCGGTCGAGGGCAACCAGCAGCCTTACGGCCTGCTGCACGGCGGGGCCTCGGCGGCGCTCGCCGAGACCCTGGGCTCGGTCGGCGCGATGCTGCACGCCGGCCCGGGCCGGTACGCGGTGGGCGTGGACCTGAACGCCACCCACCACCGCTCCGCCACCTCCGGGCTGGTCACCGGGGTGGCGACGGCGGTCTTCAAGGGCCGCACCGCCGCCACCTACGAGATCGCGATCACCGACGACACCGGCAAGCGGATCACCAGCTGCCGCCTGACCTGCATGCTCCGCGATCTCTGACCCGCGTTCACCCCGCCGACCCCTCCGACGAGGGGCCGGCAGGGCCGACTGATCATCAAATCCCTTGCCCGCCCCCTTGTTTGACCTTCGACAGCCCTGGGAAGTCGTTGGTCCAGACAAGGGGGCGGTGACGTGTTCACGGACTTTCAAAGATGTAACACTGCGTAACAAGTAGGAAATCCTACTATTTGGCGGACTCCGGGGGGCGGATCCACTCGAAATCATCTCGTCATCCCGCACACCGTCCGTTATTCGGACGTGCACGCCCGACCCCAACACCGCGAACACTCATGTCCGATTATCGGAGAGTCCAGGAGTCACCTGCACTTCTGCGCCTTACATGAGGGAAGTTGGGAGCGGAGCCCCCGGGACGGCCGGGCCGGTCGAGCCGGAACGACCACATGCTGAGACGGCTTCTCCGTGTGCTCATAACAAGAGAATCACAGCCTGGCCGCACCACTGCCCGAGCCGCCCAAGGGCATCTAGAGTCACGGCCAGTCACCGCGCCACCGGATTGGGCCAGGCCCACCGCGCATCCAGGCTCCCGCCACACAGGCGCGGCGCCCTCCTGAACCGAAGGGGACCCCCCGTGCGTCATCGTTCAGCAGTTGTCGTGAGCATTGCCGTGATCGGCGCCCTGAGCCTCACCGCGTGCGGCTCCCGCGACGACAAGAAGTCCGGCGACAGCGGCAGCGCCGGGGGCGGCACCACCGTCACCATCGGCATCGACGCCCCGCTCACCGGCGACCTCTCCGCCCTCGGCCTCGGCATCCGCAACTCCGTCGAGCTCGCGGTCAAGCAGGCCAACGAGAAGAACGAGGTCCCCGGCGTCAAGTTCCAGATCAAGGCCCTGGACGACACCGGCAAGCCCGCCCCCGGCCAGCAGAACGCCACCCAGCTGGTCGCCGACAAGGACGTCCTCGGCGTCGTCGGCCCGCTCAACTCCAGCGTCGCCCAGTCGATGCAGCAGATCTTCAACGACGCCAACCTCGTCCAGATCTCCCCCGCCAACACCGGCGTCGCCCTCAGCCAGGGCGAGAAGTGGGCGAGCGGCGTCAAGGCACGCCCCTTCAAGTCCTACTTCCGCACCGCCACCACCGACGCCGTCCAGGGGCCCTTCGCCGCCGACTACCTGGCCAAGGACGCCAAGAAGACCAAGGTCTTCCTCATCGACGACCAGAAGACCTACGGCGCCGGCCTCGCCGCCACCTTCAAGGCCCAGTTCATCAAGAACGGCGGCACCATCGTCAACGAGGAGCACGTCAACCCCGACGACCGCGACTTCGCCGCCGTCGTCACCAAGGTCAAGTCCTCCGGCGCCGAAGCCGTCTACTACGGCGGCGAGTACCCCGCCGCAGGCCCGCTCTCCCTCCAGCTCAAGGACGCCGGCGTCAACATCCCGCTCATGGGCGGCGACGGCATCCAGAGCGGCGACTTCATCAAGCTCAACCCCAAGAGCCAGAGCGACCTCGCCACCGCCGTCGGCCTGCCCGTCGAGTCGCTCCCCACCGCCGCCAAGTTCATCGCGGACTACAAGAGCGCCGGCTACAAGGACGCCTACGAGACCTACGGCGGCTACTCCTACGACAGCGCCTGGGCCATCATCCAGGGCGTCAAGGCCGTCGCCGCCGCCAACAACGGCAAGCTCCCCGACGGCGCCCGGGCCAAGGTCGTCGAAGCCGTCCAGAAGGTCTCCTTCGAAGGCGTCACCGGCAAGGTGTCCTTCGACGAGTACGGCGACACCACCAACAAGCAGCTCACCGTCTACACCGTCAAGGACGGCAAGTGGGCCGTGGAGAAGACCGGCACCTTCAGCGGCTGAGCACCTCACGCTGACCCGACGTCAGCACCGGCACAGCACGTCGGAGTTACCCCGCGCGGGGGCGCCACCAGTGCCCCCGCGCGCACCCACATCCACCACCCACGCGGACACCCCACACGCACAACGGAGGCCCAGCGGTGCACGACCTACCGCAGCAGCTGGCCAACGGCCTGATCCTCGGCGCCCTCTACGGACTCGTCGCGATCGGCTACACGATGGTCTACGGCATCGTCCAGCTCATCAACTTCGCCCACGGCGAGATCGTCATGGTCGGCGGCTTCGGCGCCCTGACCGCCTACCTCGCCCTCCCCGGCGGCACCACCCTGTGGCTGGCCCTACCGCTGATGCTGATCGCCGGCATCCTGGTCTCCACCCTCACCGCCGTCGCCGCCGAGCGCTTCGCCTACCGGCCGCTGCGCACCGCGCCCAGGCTCGCCCCGCTCATCACGGCGATCGGCCTCTCCATCCTGCTCCAGCAGCTGGTCTTCTCGTTCTACCCCGACGCCAAGAAGGCCCGCGTCTTCCCGAAGATCCCCGGCGACCCCTTCGAGATCGGCTCCGTCGCGATCCAGCGCAGTGACCTCTTCCTGCTCATCGCCGCGCCGCTCTGCATGCTCGCCCTCGGCTGGTTCGTGACCCGGACCCGCTCCGGCCGCGCCATGCAGGCCACCAGCCAGGACCCCGACACCGCCAAGCTCATGGGCATCGACACCGACCGGATCATCGTCCTCGCCTTCGCCATCGGCGCCGCCTTCGCCGCCGTCGCCGCCGTCGCCTACGGCCTGCGCAGCGGCCAGGTCGACTTCCGGATGGGCTTCATCCTCGGCCTCAAGGCCTTCACCGCCGCCGTCCTCGGCGGCATCGGCAACATCTACGGCGCCATGCTCGGCGGCGTCGCCCTCGGCCTCGCCGAAGCCCTCGCCACCGGCTACATCCAGCACCTGCCCGGCATGGACCTCTTCGGAGGCGGCGCCTGGAAGGACGTCTGGGCCTTCGTACTCCTCATCGTCGTCCTGCTCGTCCGGCCCCAGGGTCTGCTCGGCGAGCGCGTCGCGGACAGGGCGTGAGCACCATGACCACCAGCACCGAGACCACGCCGGTCATCAGCCTCCCCGGCCGCACCGCCGCCCTCCTCACCGGCATCGGCGCCACCGCCACCGTCGCGTCCGCCCTGATGTCCTGGACCTGGACCTCCGACTTCCCCGGCGACCTCACCTACTACGGCTCCCCCGCCGGCCTCCAGTGGCTCGCCCTCATCGGCGGCCTGCTGACCCTCGTCCTGCTGCTCGCCACCCACGGCACCCCCGGCCTGCGCTGGGCCGCCCCCACCGGCAGCCACAACGCCGTCCTGCTCGCAGCCACCGGCGCGCTCGCCGTCAGCTGGTTCTCGGTCATCGCGATCGCCACCGACCTCGGCGGCCTCGCCAACCTCGAACCCGGCGCCTGGACCGCCGCCCTCGGCTCGCTGCTCGCCCTCGCCGGCACCCTCGGCCTGCCCCTCGACCGGCGCACCCGGGTCCCGCTGCGCGTCCTCGACCGGCGGCTCTTCCTGCTCCTCCCCGTCGCCCCGGTCCTCTGGTTCGCCACCCACGCCGTCCCCGAGGACAAGCCCGTCGCGCCGGTCCTCACCGCCCTGGCCGGCGCCGTCGTCATCGCCACCGGCGCCGCCCTCCTCGTCCAGGTCGGGCACCTCGCCAACTCCTGGCTGCGGATCGGCACCGTCCAGCGACCCCTCCCCAAGGCCCGCACCCTCCCCTCCTGGGTCGAGGTCGCGCTGATCGTCGTCGCCTTCGCGGTCGGCCTCTTCGCCATCACCTTCGGCATCGACACCGAGTACGGCGAACTCTTCACCGCCTACCTGCTGCTCGCGGCCTCCGTCGCCGCCGCACTCGGCAAGGCCGGTCTGCTGATCCGGGTACGCGCCCTCACCGTCAAGTACCGGACCGTCACCACCGGCGCCGCGTTCGCCGCCGCCGCCAGCTTCCCGTTCACCCAGACCAGCGACCAGTACACCTCGGTCGCCACCAACATCCTGATCTTCGCCACCGTCGCCCTCGGCCTCAACATCGTCGTCGGCCTCGCCGGCCTGCTCGACCTCGGGTACGTCGCCTTCCTCGGCGTCGGCGCCTACGCCGCCGCCCTGGTCTCCGGCTCCCCCGCCTCGCCGATCCAGGTCCAGTTCCCCTTCTGGGCCGCGATGCTCACCGGCGCCGTCGTGTCGATGATCTTCGGCGTCATCATCGGCGCCCCCACCCTGCGACTGCGCGGCGACTACCTCGCCATCGTGACGCTCGGCTTCGGCGAGATCTTCCGCATCACCATGCTCAACCTGAACGGCACCACCGGCCCCAAGGTCACCAACGGCTCCAACGGCATCCCGCGGATCCCCGACCTGGAGATCTTCGGCTGGAACCTCGGCAAGCCCACCACCGTCTTCGGCGTCGAACTCGGCCGGTTCTCCAACTACTACCTGCTGATGCTCGTCGTCACCGCCGTGGTCGTCCTCGTCTTCGCCCGCGTCGGCAACTCCCGCATCGGCCGCGCCTGGGTCGCCATCCGCGAGGACGAGACCGCCGCCGAGGCCATGGGCATCAACGGCTTCCGCCTCAAGCTCCTCGCCTTCGCCCTCGGCGCCTGCCTCGCCGGCCTCGCCGGCACCGTCCAGGCCCACGTCAGCTACACCGTCACCCCCGACCAGTACACCTTCGCCGAGGCCCTGCCGCCCAACTCCGCCTTCCTGCTCGCCGCCGTCATCCTCGGCGGCATGGGCACCATCAGCGGACCCCTCGCCGGCGCCACCCTCCTCTTCCTGATCCCCAAGAAGCTCGAATTCCTCGCGGACTACCAGCTGCTCGCCTTCGGTATCGCCCTCATCGTCCTGATGCGCGTCCGCCCCGAAGGCCTCATCCCCAACCGGCGCCGCCAGCTGGAGTTCCACGAGGCCGCCATCCCGGCGCAGCCCACCGGCGACAGCGTCGCCCTCACCAAGGCAGGGGCGTGACCCCCAGATGACCACCACCGACGCCCTCGCACCGGCCGGCACCGCACCCTCGCCGGCCCAGCCCCTGCTCGAAGTCACCGGCGTCACCATGCGCTTCGGCGGCCTCACCGCCGTCAACGACGTCTCCCTCACCGTCGGCCGCGGCGAGATCATCGGCCTCATCGGCCCCAACGGCGCCGGCAAGACCACCTTCTTCAACTGCCTCACCGGCCTCTACGTGCCCACCGAGGGCCGCGTCGCCTACCAGGGCACCGTCCTGCCGCCCAAGCCCCACCTCGTCACCCAGGCCGGCATCGCCCGCACGTTCCAGAACATCCGGCTCTTCGCCAACATGACCGTCCTGGAGAACGTCCAGGTCGGCCGGCACAGCCGCATGCACCAGGGCCTCTTCTCCGCCATCCTCCGCGGCCCCGGCTACCGGCGCTCCGAAGCCGAGAGCCGCGACAAGGCCATGGAGCTCCTGGCCTTCACCGGCCTCGCCGAGAAGGCCGACCACCTGGCCCGCAACCTCCCCTACGGCGAGCAGCGGAAGCTGGAGATCGCCCGCGCCCTGGCCTCCGACCCCGGTCTCCTGCTCCTCGACGAGCCCACCGCCGGCATGAACCCCCAGGAGACCCGCGCCGCCGAGGAACTCGTCTTCGCCATCCGTGACCGGGGCGTCTCCGTCCTCGTCATCGAGCACGACATGCGGTTCATCTTCAACCTCTGCGACCGCACCGCCGTGCTCGTCCAGGGCCAGAAGATCGTCGAGGGCAACCGCGAAACCGTCCAGAACGACGAACGCGTCATCACCGCCTACCTCGGCGCCCCGCTCGAAGGCACCGCCCCCGTTACGGAGACCGACCAGTGACCCCACTCCTCCAGGTCAACGACCTCCGCGTCGCCTACGGCAAGATCGAGGCCGTCAAGGGCATCAGCTTCACCGTCAACCAGGGCGAGGTCACCACCCTGATCGGCACCAACGGCGCCGGCAAGACCACCACCCTGCGCACCCTCTCCGGCCTCCTCAAGCCGCTCTCCGGCACCATCACCTTCGACGGGCAGGCGCTCGACACCGTCCCCGCCCACAAGATCGTCGCCCTCGGTCTCGCCCACTCCCCCGAAGGCCGGCACATCTTCCCCCGGATGACCATCGAGGAGAACCTCCTCCTCGGCGCCTTCCTCCGCAGCGACACCGACGGCATCACGGCGGACGTCGAGCGCGCCTACGGCCTGTTCCCGATCCTCGGCGAACGCCGCAAGCAGGCCGCCGGCACCCTCTCCGGCGGCGAACAGCAGATGCTCGCCATGGGCCGCGCCCTGATGTCCCGGCCCAAGCTGCTCATGCTCGACGAGCCCTCCATGGGCCTCTCTCCGCTGATGATGCAGAAGATCATGGCCACCATCGTCGAGCTCAAGGCCGACGGCACCACGATCCTGCTCGTCGAACAGAACGCCCAGGCCGCGCTCTCCCTCTCCGACCGCGGCTACGTCATGGAGACCGGCCGCATCGTCCTCCAGGGCACCGGCGCGGACCTCCTGCACGACGAGTCCGTCCGCAAGGCCTACCTCGGCGAGGACTGACCCCGCACCGGCGTACGACGGAGGGCCCGGCATCGCTGCCGGGCCCTCCGTCGTACCGTCGTGCCGTCCACCGACCGCCTACTCGGGCTTCGGCTCCTCGGCCTTCTTCTTGTCCTGGGCCTCGCCCTCTTCGATCACGGCCTCCGCGACCGCGGCCATCGTCATCCGGCGGTCCATCGAGGTCTTCTGGATCCACCGGAACGCGGCCGGCTCGTTCAGCCCGAACTTCGTCTGCAGCACGCTCTTCGCCCGGTCCACCAGCTTCCGGGTCTCCAGCCGCTGGGTGAGGTCGGCGATCTCCTCCTCCAGCGTCCGCATCTCCGTGTACCGGGACACGGCCATCTCGATCGCGGGCACCAGGTCGCTCTTCGAGAACGGCTTCACGATGTACGCCATCGCGCCCGCGTCACGGGCCCGGTCCACCAGCTCGCGCTGCGAGAACGCCGTCAGCATCAGCACCGGCGCCAGGTGCGCCTCGTGGATCTGCTCGGCGGCGGACAGCCCGTCCAGCACCGGCATCTTCACGTCGAGGATCGCCAGATCCGGCTTCAGCTCCTGGACCAGCCGGACCGCCGTCTCGCCGTCCCCGGCCTCGCCGACGACGGTGTACCCCTCCTCTTCCAGCATCTCTTTGAGGTCGAGGCGGATCAACGCCTCGTCCTCGGCGATCACAATGCGGGTGATCTGGGGCGAATCGGTCTCAAGCGGCTCTGCCTGCTCGTCGGCGGTGCTCACGGGGCTCCTCGTTCCGGCGGGGTACTGCATGCACGAGGGTACCTAGCTGCGCCGGACAACGTGCGCAGGGTATCCTTCACGGGCGCGAACTTGCCGGGTTGGTGGAAGGGCAGACACGATCGCCTCAAAAGCGATTGCCTGAAAGGGCGTGTGGGTTCGAATCCCACACTCGGCACCGAGATTTACCTTAAATTCCCAGGCCGCGGGAAGTTCATCACATCGAGTGGCGTCCAGCGAAAGGCCACTCCGCACCACCTGCCGCAGCCGATGCTGTCGCCCATGACGAACATCTCCGTACGCGAACAGGCCGTTCACCTCCTGCGCCGCGGTGCCGCCAACACCGAGGTCGGCCGCCGTCTGGGCGTCCCGCCCGGCACGGTTTCCTGGTGGAAGCACGAGGACCTCGCCAGGCACGGAACACTCCCCGGCCGCAAGCACTCCACCTGCCCGCACTGCCACGGCAGCGAGCTCAACCGGCCCGCGTACTCCTACCTTCTCGGCCTCTACCTCGGCGACGGCCACATCCTGCTGCCCAACGAGTACCGCCGCACCATGAGCCTCCAGATCACGTGCGACGACAAGTGGCCGGGAATCATGGACTCAGTCGAGCACGCCATGCGCCAGGTGCTGACGAACAACACACCCTGCCGCGTCCGGAAAGCCGGTTGCCACGACGTCAAGATCTACTCCAACCACCTGACCTGCTACTTCCCCCAACACGGCCCGGGGAAGAAGCACGAACGCCGCATAGCACTCGAACCCTGGCAGCAGGAGATCGTCGACGCCCACCCCTGGGAGTTCCTCCGCGGCCTGATCCACTCCGACGGCTGCCGCATCACCAACTGGGCCACCAGGACGGTCAAGGGCGTCGTCCGCCGCCACGAGTACCCGCGCTACTTCTTCACCAACACCTCGACGGACATCATCCGCCTCTTCACGGAAACGCTCGACGCCGTCGGGGTCCGGTGGAGGGCCTCGATCCCCCGCCCGACCGGCCAGGTCAACGTCTCCGTCGCCCGCAAGGAGTCCGTCGCCCTGATGGACGCGCACATCGGGCCGAAGTACTGACTCCGGTGCGGCTCCGCCGGGGCGGAGCCGCACCGGACCGGTCAGTTGTCGAGCGTGCCCACGTGGTGGACGCGGACGAGGTTGGTGGAGCCGGCGAGACCGGGCGGGGAGCCGGCGGTGATGACGACGATGTCGCCCTTCTGGCAGCGACCGAGGGAGAGCAGCGCCGCGTCGACCTGCTCGACCATCTCGTCGGTGGTGGGGGCGAACGGGCCGAGGAAGGTCTCCAGGCCCCAGGTGAGGGCCAGTTGGCTGCGGACGGCGGGTTCGTAGGTGAAGGCGAGGACGGGGATGGGCGAGCGGTAGCGGGCCAGGCGGCGGGCGGTGTCGCCGGACTGGGTGAAGGCGACCAGGTACTTGGCGTGCAGGAAGTCGCCGATCTCGGCGGCCGCCCGGGCGACCGCGCCGCCCTGGGTGCGGGGCTTGCTGCCGGCGGTGAGCGGGGGGAGTCCGGCGGCGAGGACGTCCTCCTCCGCGGCCTGGATGATGCGGCCCATGGTGCGGACCGTCTCGACCGGGTACTTGCCGACCGAGGTCTCGCCGGAGAGCATCACCGCGTCGGTGCCGTCGAGGACGGCGTTGGCGACGTCGGAGGCCTCGGCGCGGGTGGGCCGGGAGGTGTTGATCATCGAGTCGAGCATCTGGGTGGCGACGATGACCGGCTTGGCGTTGCGCTTGGCGAGCTTGACGGCGCGCTTCTGGACCATCGGGACCTGTTCGAGGGGCATCTCCACGCCCAGGTCGCCGCGGGCGACCATGATCCCGTCGAAGCGGTCGACGATCGAGTCGAGGTTCTGCACCGCCTGCGGCTTCTCGATCTTGGCGATGACCGGGACGTACCGGCCCTCCTCCGCCATCACCCGGTGGACGTCCTCGACGTCCCGGCCGCTGCGGACGAAGGAGAGCGCGATGAGGTCGGCGCCGGTCCGCAGGGCCCAGCGCAGGTCGTCGATGTCCTTCTCGCTGAGCGCGGGCACGGACACGGCGACGCCGGGGAGGTTGAGGCCCTTGTGGTCGGAGACCAGGCCGCCCTCGATGACGAGGCAGCGGACCCGGGGCCCGTCGACCTCGACGACCTCCAGGGTGACGCGCCCGTCGTCGACGAGGATCCGCTCGCCGCGGGCGACGTCCCCGGCGAGGCCGGGGTAGGTGGTGCCGCAACCGTTCTGGTCTCCCTCGACGCCGTTGTCGGTGGAGATGGTGAACTCGTCGCCGCGTTCGAGAAGTACGGGGCCTTCGGTGAAGGTGCCCAGGCGGATCTTCGGGCCTTGAAGGTCGGCGAGCACGCCGACGCTCCGGCCGGTCTCGTCCGCCGCCTTGCGGACCCGGCGGTAGCGCTCCTCGTGCTCGATGTGGGAGCCGTGGCTCAGGTTGAAGCGGGCGATGTCCATCCCGGCGTCGACCAGGGACTTGATCTGGTCGTACGAGTCGGTGGCGGGCCCGAGGGTACAGACGATTTTTGCTCGGCGCATACAGCTGAGAGTAGGCATTACCGGCGCGTAACGTCGACGCGGGTCCGGACCTCGGGATGACCGTTGCCGTAAGGAGAGTTGAACATATCTGACACGATGTCGGACCGGTGTGCGAGAGGTCCCCGGCGGCGGCGGCAGGTCGACCGCCGATGCGATTCCGTGAAGGGGTGTTCACCCCCGGTTCACCGTGACTTCGGCCGTCGCTCGCGGTCCGGCGGGACGCTCGTCACCCGGGTAGGGATTGCCCGGGTGCCCGTGAGGGATCCGACGAGGGGGAAGCGTCCGGCATGAAGCGTGCGTTCGGGGTGCTTGCAGCACTGCTGCTGCTCGGCGGGGTGGCGTTCGCGCTCCTGAAAGAGCCACGGGGCGACGACAAGGAGCCCGAGACCGTCACGGTCAACGGGCTCATCGGCTCGGAGAAGCGCGAGTTCTTCGAGGACGGCGACGTCAAGGCGGAACTGGCCCGGCAGGGCCTCGCGGTGAAGGTGGTGAGCGCCGGCTCCTGGCAGATGGGCGACAACCTGGACAACATGGACTTCGCCTTCCCCGCCAGCCAGCCGCCGGCCGACGCGATCCGCGCCAACAAGAAGATCACCGAGACGGCGATCCGCCCGTTCTACTCGCCCCTGGTGATCATGGCGCACGCCCAGACGGCCCGGGTGCTGGCCGACAACGGGCTGGCGAGCCAGGACCAGGCCTCGGGGGTCTGGACGTTCACGATGGACGAGTACCTCAACGCCGTCCGGACGGGCCGGAAGTGGGACCAGCTCAAGGGTGACAAGCCCGGCGACCTGGCCGGGGACGTCTACCTCACCACCACCGACCCCACCACGTCCTCCTCGGGTGCGATGTACGTCGCGCTGCTCTCCTTCCTGGAGAACGGCCACCAGCCGGTCGCGGACGCCGCGGGGGTGGAGAAGACCAAGGGCCTCCTGCACACCGCGATCACCAAGCAGGGCGCCCTGAAGAAGTCCACCGACGAGCCGTTCGCGGACTTCCTCTCGAACGGCGGCGGCGCCCTGGTGCTCGCGTACGAGTCCCAGGCGGCCGAGCTGGTCGTCAAGCAGAAGGCGCCCGAGGACCTGGTGGTGCTCTACCCGGACACCACCGTCTACTCCGACCACACCGTCGTCGGACTCACCGGGAACGGCCGGAAGCTGGCCGGCCAGCTGAACGGCAACGAGAAGCTCCGGCAGCTGGCGGCCAAGTACGGCTTCCGCCCGCAGGGGGACACCAACGCGTTCGGGCAGCAGCTCAAGAGCGCGAGCGGTTCGTTCAAGCTCGCCCCCAACCTGGGTGCGGCGAAGGTGAAGCAGGCTCCGATTCCGGTGCCCGACATCCTGCAGAAACTGATCGACGGCGCGACGAAGGGCTGACCGGGGGACATGACGAGCAGGACGGCGATGATGCGGAAGAGCGGTGCGCGGGGCCTGGCGGTCGGGCTGGCCGTGCTGGTGGCGACGGTGACGGCGTGCACGTCCTCGCCCAAGGCCGATCCACCGCCCAAGCAGAGCGACGCCCCGGCGCCGACCGCGCAGGCGGGAGTGCTGCGGGTGCTCGCGGGCAGCGAGCTGCAGGACATGGCGCCGGTGCTGGAGGAGGCGCAGAAGGCGACCGGGGTGACCGTGCAGTTCGCCTGGACGGGGTCGCTGGACGGGGCGGACGCGGTCTCCTCGGGCAAGACGGACGGCAAGTACGACGCGATCTGGTTCCCGTCGAACCAGTACCTGCACCTGGACGACGGGAGCAGGTCGAAGCTGCTGTCCGAGACACCGGTGATGACCTCGCCGGTGGCGTTCGGCGTCCGTTCCTCGGTACTCGCCGACCTCGCCTGGGGCGACGGCGCGAAGGTGACGTGGGGGAACCTGGCGGAGGCCGCGGCCTCCGGCAAGCTGCGCTACGGGATGGCGGACCCGTCCCGGTCGAACTCGGGCTTCTCGGCACTGGTGGCGGTGGCCTCGGCCTTCTCGGGGGCGAGCGCGGCACTGACCGGGGCGGACGTGCAGAAGGCGACGCCGTCGCTGAAGCAGTTCTTCACCGGGCAGAAGCTGACGTCCGGTTCGTCCGGCTGGCTGACGCAGGCGTACTCCCGGGCCGAGCAGGGCTCGGTGGGGGCGCTGGTGAACTACGAGTCCGTGCTGCTGTCGCTGAACAAGACGCTGCCCGCCGACCAGCAGCTCACCGTGGTCCGCCCGACGGACGGCGTGGTGACGGCCAACTATCCTCTGACGCTGCTGAGTTCCTCGTCGGAGCGGGAGCGGGAGGCGTTCGGGCGACTGGCCGCGTACCTGCTCAAGGACGACGTGCAGAAGCGGATCTCGGAGCTGACGCTGCGCCGCCCGATCGGGGCGGGGGTCGCGCCGGCCGCCGGTCTGCCGACGGACCGGCGGCACGAGCTGCCGTTCCCGGGGACGCGCGCGGTGGCGGACGGGTTGCTGTCCTCGTACCAGAACGAGCTGCGGCGCCCGTCGCGGACGGTGTACGTGCTGGACACCTCCGGGTCGATGGCGGGGCCGCGGCTGGCGTCGCTGAAGTCGGCGATGGGCCGGCTGACGGGGGCGGACGACACCCGGGGGGTGCGGCGGTTCCGGGACCGGGAGGAGGTCACGCTGATCTCCTTCGCGTCGAAGGTGAAGTCGACGAAGACGCACGCGGTGCCGTCGGGGGCCGCGGCGCAGCAGGAGCTGGCGTCGATCAACGCGGACGTGCAGGCGTTGTCGTCGGACGGCGGGACGGCGGTCTACTCGTCGTTGCAGGAGGCGTACCGGGTGATCCAGCGGCAGCAGGCCGCGGCGGGGGACGACCGGTTCACGTCGATCGTGCTGATGTCGGACGGGGAGAGCAACGAGGGGGCGACCGACAAGGACTTCAGGTCGTTCCACGGGGGGTTGCCGGCGGCGCAGAAGTCGGTGCCGGTGTTCCCGATCCTGTTCGGTGACGCGGCGAAGGGGCAGTTGCAGGGGATCGCGGACCTGACGGGCGGCAAGCTGTTCGACGGAACGGGCTCGCTGGACGGGGCGTTCGAGGAGATCCGTGGCTACCAGTAACGGTGGCGGCGAGGGCGGCGGGCGGGTCCTGCGGTACCTGGGGTCCGTCCGCAACATCGCGGCCTGCGTGGCCGGTGCGGGCGGGCTGGGGCTGCACTTCGCGGGGTACGGCGGGGACTGGTGGCCGGGGATCGTGGTCGGGCTGTACGGCGCGGTGGCGTTGTTGGTGCCGGGTGGCGGGCCGAAGGAGCCGGCGGGGTCGCGGGGGGCGGTGACGGCGGGGGGTTCGGCGGGGTCCGGGGCGTCGGAGGAGACGTCGTCGTCGTTGCCGGTGCCGCAGGTGTCGGTGTCGTCGATGTCGCTGCCGTCGGTGGTCTCGTCCCCGCCGGCCGTCCCGGTCGCGCCGGTGTCACCGCCGTCGTCGCCGGTGCCGCCGCGGGTGCCGTCGCCGGTGCCGCCGGTCGTGCGGCAGTCGCCGTCGTCGCCGGTCGTGCCGGTCTCGGCCCAGCCTCCGCCGTACTGGCCGGAGCTGGACGCGCTGGCGGCGTTCGTCCGGTCGGCGCCGCTGCCCGCGTCGGCGCGGGTGCCGGTGTTGCTGGAGCGGTTGCGCGGTGCGGGTCCGGGGCCGACGACGGAGCCGATCGTGGTGCGTCGGCTGCCGCTGGCGGTGGACGGCTATCTGCGGGCGCGGACCTGGCAGCCGTGGACGCCGAACGGGGCCGATCCGGCGGCCGAACTGGCCCGCGTGGTGGACGAGATGGCGGCGATGGTCCCGGCGTAGCGGCGCCGCGCCGGGCACACGGGCCCGGCGCGGCCCGGCGCGGCCCGGCGCGGGCCCGGGGGACGTACGGGAGGAGGGGTGGGCGGGGAGGGGACTCCTCCGCTCACCCCTCCAGCACGCCTGCCAGTTCCAGGCGCCGCCGCACCCCGAGTTTCCGGAAGCTGTTGGTCAGGTGGGTCTCGACCGTCCGGACGGCGAGGTGCAGCATGGCCGCGATCTCGGCGTTGGAGTGCCCGGCCGCGGCGAGCCGGCAGATGCGCAGTTCGCTGTCGGTGAGGGCCTCGGCGCCGGCCTGTTCGCCGCGGCCGATCCGGGCGCCGGAGGCGCGGAGCGATTCCAGTGCGGCGGCGCGCTGCCGGACGGCGCCGAGGCGTTCGGCCCGGCCGGCGGCCTCGCGCAGGGCGCGGCGGGCGGCGCCGCGGCGCCCGCCCTCGGCGAGGAGGCGGCCGTAGGTGATCAGGGCGGGGATGAGTTCGGTGTCCAGTTCGGCGCCGCGCAGCAGCTGGACGGCCTCGGCGGCGAGGTCGAGGCCGTGGCGTCCGCCGGTGGCGGCGGCGAGGGTGCGCAGGGCGCGGCCGACGGTGCGCGGGGTGCCCCAGACGCGGGCCAGGCGCAGTTCCTCCTCGGCGAGGGCGACGGCGGGGCCCGGTTCGCCGAGTTGGAGGTGGCATTCGGCGGCGGCGGAGCGCCAGGGGGTGACGATGGGGCTGCGGACCTGGCGTTCGCCCTGGCGGCGTCCGCATTCGAGGAGGTCGGCGAGGGCTTCGGCGGGTTCGCCGGAGGCGAGCCGGAGCAGGCCGCGGGCGTAGAGGTACTCGTTCCATTCCCAGGAGTCCTGGGCGCGGTCGGCGGCGACGGCGCGGGCGAGTCCGTGGGCCTGCCAGAGCCGGCCGGTCTCGACGAGGGCGAGGACGGCCTGGGCGACGAGGTGGGCGTTCTGCTGGCCGAGGAGTTCGGCGTAGCGGCCGGGTGCGGTGTCGTCGCCGCCCCGCGTGGTCGTCGCGGCCCGGGTGGCGCGCGGGGCCGTGCCGGGCTCCGTGCCCGGCTCCGTGCCCGTTCCGGTGGCCGTCTCCGTGCCTGCGACTGCCGTGCCCGTGCCCGTGCCTGCGGGCGCCGCGTCGGGGCCCGTCCCGGTGTCCGCCTCCGGGGTCCCGCCGGGGGCCGTGCCGCTGCCCTGTTCGGCGCAGGCGCCGCTCCACCAGGAGCGGTCGCCCGTGTCGGCGCCGCCCCAGGTGTGCAGCCGGGGCAGTCCGGGCGGGCCCCACGGGGTGGACCGGAGGACCGACTGGGCGGTCGGGCGGGCGGCGGGCGGTACGGGGGGGCCGGACGACGCGCGGGACCCGGGGGCCGTGAGCGCGTAGTCGTCGAGCAGCGCCTGGTACTCGCCCCGCATGATCCTGGTCTCGGCCCTGACGGAGAGCAGGCACTGGTAGCCGGGGTCGAGCGGGCCGCCGCGGTAGGCGGCGAGGCCGCGGGTGACGAATTCGTCGGTCTGGTCGAGCTGGTCGCTCCACTGGGCGAGCGTGGCGAGTGAGACGAGCAGGTAGGAGCGGCAGAGCGGGTCGACGGGGGAGCCGTCGAGTTCGCGGACCCGTTCGGTGACCTCGGCGGCGGAGAGCAGGCCGCTGGTGGCGTCGAACTCGGTGAGCAGCGCGTAGGCGGGCGGCGCGAGCCGGTGCGGGGTGCGGGCGGCGAAGCGCTGGACGCCTTCGACGACCTGGAGCCAGCTGCGGCCGTCGTGGGCGGCGATCTGTGCGGTGGCGGCCTGGACGGCGTGGACGAGGTCCTCCCGGTCGGCGAAGCGGTCGGCGAGGTCCTCCATGAGTTCGAGTGCGGCGGCGGTGTCGCCGCGGGTGGCGAGGACGGCGCCGAGGGTGCCGGCGGCGCGGAAGACGCCTTCGTCGGACTGCTGGAGGTGGACGGCCTCGGCGAGGTGGCGCAGGCCGACGGTGCGTTCGGCCGGTCCGAGGGTGACTTCGAGGCCGCCGAGCTCGGTGAGCAGCAGGCCGCGCTGGCGGTCGCTGAGGGGTTCGGCGAGGACGCGGCGCAGCAGGGTGGCGGCGTCGGCGGGGCGGTCGGCGTCGGCGGCCTTGCGGGCGGCGCGGCGGAGGGTCTCGGTAGCCCAGTGGGGGGTGGGGGCGGAGGTGAGCAGGAGGTGGCCGGCTATCCGTTCGTCGGGGGCGCCGCTGCAGTGGAGGTGTTCGGCGGCGGCGCGGTGGACCTCGGCCCGGTGGCCGGGGCCGTGGCCGGCGAGGACGGCGTCGGCGAGCAGGGGGTGGGCGAACCGGGGCCAGCGGCCGGGGGCGGGTGCGGCGAGGTGTCCGTGGGCGGTGAGGTCGGCGAGCCAGCCGGTGAGGCGGCCGGGGTCGGCGTCGGTGAGGTCGGCGAGCAGGGGGACGAGGTCGGCGTGGGCGGTGCCGGGGGCGGTGGTGGCCGCGGCGGGGTGTTCGCGCATCCGGGCGAGGACGCGGGCGGCGGTGACGGCCTGGTCGCCGCCGCCGTGGAGCCAGGTGTCGACGGCTTCGGCGAAGGCGCCGCCGGGCAGGGCGGCGCATGTGTCGGGGAGGGCGCCGTCGTCGTCGGGGAGGGTCGCCGGGTCGTCGGGGAGGGCGACCGCGGCGACGGTGCGGGGGTGGGCCCCTTCGGCGGCGGACGCGCCGGCGCCGGGACCCGGGCCGGGGCCGAGGTCGAGCCCGAGGTCCCGGCCGAGGCCGAGGTCGAGACCCAGGTCGAGCCCGAGGTCCGGTCCGAGGTCCGGTCCGGCACCGACGGCGTACAGGGCGGCCGTGCCCGCGTACGGCCGCGCGCCGGCGGTGAACGGCCCCGCACCGGCGGCGTAGGGCCCCGGGACGGGCTCCAGCTCGCGGTGTGCCGGTCCCAGCGCGCGCCGCCCGTACCCCGGCTCGTAGTGGCTGGGTCCCGGCTCGTACCGCCCCGGCCCGAGGTCGGAGAGGAGGGCGGTGAGCAGCAGCGGGTTGCCGCCGGTGGCGCGGGCGCAGTCGGCGGCGAGGGTGGGGGGCGTGCCGGGGCCGAGGTGTTCCTCGGCGAGGCGGACGGCGGTGGGGGTGCTGAGCGGGCCGAGGCGGAGGGTGGCGGCGAGCTCGGCGGGCAGGTCGCGGCCGAACCGGTCGGGCGGGGTGGCGAGGGTGTTCTGGCGGCGTTCGGTGGCGAGCAGCAGGACGGGCAGCCGGTCGATCCGGCGGGCGACCTGGCGCAGCCAGCGGCGGGAGGGTTCGTCGGCGAGGTGGATGTCGTCGACGGCGAGCAGTACGGGGTGGTGGTTGGCGTGCAGGCGGAGCAGGGACCAGAGGGTGGCCTCGGCGGTGTCCGGATCGGTGGCGGTGCCGGTGCCGTAGGGGTTCGGCGGGTTGCCGTACGGGAAGTGGCCGTAGGGGACGTGGCCGTACGGGCCGACCGGGGCGGGGCCGGTGTCGAAGAGCTGGCGGGCGGCGGCGTAGGGGGTGGCCCGCTCGTCGGCCGAGCAGCGGGAGCGGAGCACGGTGGTGCCGGCCGCGCCGGCCTGGCGGGCGGCCTCGGCGAGGAGGGCGCTGCGGCCGGTGCCGGCGGCGCCGGTGATCATCAGGACGCTGCCGGTGCCGGCGCGGGCGGCCTCGGTGTGGTCGGTGATCCGCCGCAGGTGCGGTTCGCGTTCCGCGAGGCGGGTGGACGTGGCGGTCCTCATCCGTGCTCCCCTTCTCCCCTCTGCCCTCTCCGGGCACCCGTCGCTGTCCGAACGGGCAGTGTCTGCCGTTGTATCGGGTAAACAGCTTGACCTCCTATTCACGCGTTCGCCCCATGGTCCGGTTCGCGCCTCGGCGAAATGTCGTGCGCGTGTTGCGTACGACCGCTCCGCGGGGCGTCGAGGGGGCCCGGGCGGAGGAGGGGCGGGGCGGGGAACCGGCACCTGGTCGGGTCCGTCGCGGTGGCTGTGACCGGGGTCCCGGGGTCGGCGGTGGCCGTGGGCCCGGTCGCGGCCGCGGGGGTGACCCGGGGCCCGGTTCCGGGTGGGACCGTGGTCCCGGCCCGTGGCCAGATCTCGTGGTGGACCACGATGGCCGGGAGCGGTCCCCGACGGGAAGCATGGAGCCTGGGTCCGGGGCACGGGCAGCGCTCCCGGATCGCCGTTGAACGGTTCACCACCCCCGGGGCACGCGGCGCCCGTACGGTTCGGCGTCCGCCGCCGGGGTGGCCGGGCCTGTTTTCCCAGGAGGGGGCCAGATTTGACTGTCCTGCACACCGAGTACGACCGCCGGGTTCCGGCGGGGCGGGCGTCGGCGCCGGTCGCGCGCACCGTTCCACCGCAACGGCCGGTGGCGTCCCGTTCCGTCGCCGCGAACCCTCTTGTGACTCCCGGTGCCGCTCCGGCCGTCCACCCCCAGGTGACCGCGCCGGCTCCGGCCCGTCCTTCGGGTGGCACCGTGGGTGCCACGGCCCGTTCGGCGACCGTTCCGGTGGCCGTCCAGGCTGCCGATCCGCTGTCCCGGGCGGGCGCGGAGGCGCAGCTGCGCCGGTTCCCGGGGGTGGCGGTGGTGGATCCGACCGGCACGTCCGCGCCGGGCACGGTCACCGTGCTGGTCACCGAGTCCGCCGACGCCGCTGCCACGGCCGCCCTGCGCCGGCTGGTGCGCGGTGCCGGGCAGCGGGTGGTGCTGGTGGTCGAGCGGATGCGTGAGACCGAGCTGTTGGAGGCCGTGGAGTGCGGGGTGGCCGCGATCCTGTGGCGCCGGGAGGCCACGCCGGAGCGGCTCGGCCGCGCGGTGCTGGCCGCCGCCCGGGGTGACGGCGATCTGCCGGCCGATCTCCAGGGCCGGCTGATCGCCCAGGTGGGCCGGTTGCAACGGTCCGTCCAGGGGATGCCGGGCCATGCGCCGGCGGGCCTGTCGGAGCGTGAGTCGGACGTGCTGCGGCTGGTTGCGGAGGGGTGGGACACCGGGGAGATCGCGGCCCGGCTGTCCTACTCCGAGCGGACCGTCAAGAACGTGCTGCACGGTCTGACCACGCGTCTGCAGCTGCGCAACCGGGCGCACGCGGTGGCCCACGCGGTCCGCGAGGGCTACATCTAGGCACGCGCGGCGGTCGGGAACTCGCGCTGCTGGAGTACGCGGCGCTGATGCACGACGTCGGGCAGCTGTCGCTGGTCGAGCCGGTGCCCGGCGGGGCGACGGCGCTGCT